>NZ_VXKH01000011.1 GCF_008693065.1 Corynebacterium tuscaniense
GTTCACTACCTCGCGCGTGCAAAGTATGCCCGGCACGGACGCGCTGGGCACCGGCCAGATGCTCGTCGCCGGCCCAGATGGCACGGAGCAATCGGTCGCGATCCTTTCGCTGCCGCGCGGCACCACGTTGCCCGGGGGAGAGGTCCTCGGCGATGGTGCGGTCGCCTCAGCCTCACTGAACTTTTCGCTTCACGACGTCCTCTCCCTCGCCGGCACCACCACCCCCGTCGATGCCATCAGTGAGGACCTGATGTTCGCCCACACGCCTGTCCTGTGGGTCCCCACTGAGACATGGCAGGAAGTCTTCCACACTGATGCGGACGGCACTGTCCTGCTCTCCGATGACCCCGCCATCGAAGGCGGTGTTCCGTTGAAGGAGTCTTTCCAGGGCCTTCCCGCCTACGCCTCAGAACAGGGCTCGCTGAAGATGATTCAGGGCTTCCTCTACGCCATTGCTGCGCTGGTCATCGTGGCTTTCCTCACCGTCTGGACGATCCAGCGCACCCGTGACCTGGCCATCTTGAAAGCTATCGGCGCCTCGAACAAGTACCTGCTCAAGGACGCCGTCGGCCAGTCCGCCATCCTCCTCTTCATTGGTGTGACCATCGGCGCTCTCATCGGACTGGGCATCGGGTTCGCTATGGAAGGCGTGGCCCCGTTCACCTTGTCCTTTGGTGTCATCGCGCTGCCGCCACTGCTCGTCTGGGTGTTGGGCATGGCAGGCGCCGTTGTAGCCACCCGCTCCATCAGCAAAGTCAACCCCCAAAGCGCACTCGGAGGTGTCGCATAATGTCCACTTCTAGGCTCGAACTCACTGACGTCACCGTCTCCTTCCAGGACGGCCAGGAACGCCGCACCATCTTGGACAAGCTCAACTTCACCGCTGAGCCTGGCCGCCTGACCTTCATTGTTGGCGAGTCCGGCTCCGGCAAATCCACCCTCCTCTCCGTCGCCGCCGGCCTGATCACCCCGGATTCCGGCACCGCCACCCTTGGCGGGGTTCCGGTGTCCAATGACCTGCGCCGCGAGAAAATCGGCATGATCTTCCAGCAGGCCAACCTCATTTCGGCGTTGAACGTCCGCGACCAGCTGCTGGTTACTGACCACATCCGTGGCATCAAACCACGCAAGCAGCGCGCGGATGAACTGCTTGAAACTGTGGGCCTCGCCGGGCTCGAGAATCGGGACATGCACGCTCTTTCTGGTGGCCAACGCCAACGAGTCGGCATCGCCCGCGCCCTGATGGGGGAGCCGGAACTGGTTCTCGCTGACGAACCCACCGCCGCCCTCGACTCCCCCCGCTCCCGGGACATCGTGGAACTCCTCCGCCAATTGGTCGAAGACCGTGGCATCGCCTGTGGCTTTGTCACCCACGACCAGTCCCTCATCACCGACCGGGACAACGTCTTCCTCGTGGGCGAGCACCAGAAGGCGCCGGCACTCACTTAGTTTCTCGGTCTGACAATCCGCTGGCTTTGCCCGCAACTCCCCGGAGTTGCGGGCGCTCCTGGGCTTTCGGTCCGCAGACCGTTTTGATGGGGGTTGTGCACGGTTCACAAGAATCGTGCGCAGTGTGGGACCGGTACGCGCGAAATCCCGCCTAGAGCTGCTTCGTCATCACTTCCGGGTGGTGGTCTGACCAGGTGAAGCCGAAGGTCTCGTACACGTGCTGAGCACGGTCGTTGCCGGGCTCGACGTGAAGGGCGATGGTGCTGGCGCCTTGGGAAGCCGCCAAGTCGCAGGCTGCTTGGAGCAGGATGCGGCCGAGTTGGTGGCCGTGGGAGCGGTTCTCCACAGCAATGGACAGTTCGGGGATGTTAGGTCCGAGGTTGGCGTCGGTGTAATCATCCTCCGGTGCCCAGTAGCGTAGCCACACGCCACCGGCGGGGATGCGTTCTTCGTCGTAGGCGATGAATCCGCCGTCGCGTTCAGGGGACCATTTGTCCACGTACTCTTCGGGGCTTTGCATGGCACCGATGCGGCTGCGGGATTCGTTGCCGAAGACATCGGCGAGGTATTCCAGGCGGCGCAGGTAGGTGCGGTCGGATTCGGTTGCTGGGACGAGCGTGAACTTCATAAAGAGTTAGTGGATCTCCAGTAGTACTGCGTTTTTGTTGACTTGTTCGCCTTGTTCAGCGGCCAGGCCCTTGACCGTGCCGGACTTGTGGGCCTTGACGGGGTTTTCCATTTTCATGGCTTCGAGGACGAGCAGGATGTCGCCTTCGTTGACGGTGTCGCCTTCAGCCACGTTGACCTTGACCACGGTGCCCTGCATCGGGGCGGGCACGGCATCGCCCGACAATGCAGCGCCGGAGGAGCGGCGCTTCTTGGACTTGCGCTTCGCCCCGTTGCCGATGACGAGGGAGGCGGGGAGGGCAACTTCGATGCGGCGGCCGTCGATTTCAACGGCGTAGGTGCGCTTTGCCGGTTCGGAATCGGCAACGTCAATATCGTCGTCACTGTCCTGGTACGGCGGGATGGTGTTATTGAATTCTTCTTCGATCCAACGGGTGTACACGTCGAAGCGTTCGCCGTCACCGATGAAGGCTGGATCATTAAGAACAGCCAAGTGGAAAGGAATGACGGTGGGGAGGCCAGCGATCTCGTACTCGGCAAGCGCGCGGCGGGCACGCTGGATGGCTTCGTCGCGGTCTTCGCCGGTGACAATGAGTTTGGCCAGCATCGAGTCGAATTGGCCGCCGACGATGTTGCCGGCGCGCACGCCGGAGTCGACGCGAATGCCGGCGCCAGCGGGTTCGACGTAACGGGTGATGGTGTCCGGTGCCGGCATGAAGTTCATGCCGGGGTCTTCGCCGTTGATGCGGAACTCAATGGCATGGCCACGTGGCTCCGGATCGGAGGTGAGACGCAGGGGCAGGTCGGAGGCGACGCGGAACTGCTCGCGGACCAGGTCAATACCAGCAGTTTCCTCGGTGACGGGGTGCTCCACCTGGAGGCGAGTGTTCACTTCGAGGAAGGAGACGAGGCCATCAGAGCCATCAGCTTCTGGGGCGCCGACGAGGTATTCCACAGTGCCGGCGCCGTAGTAGCCGGCCTCTTTCACAATGGCCTTGGCGGAGGAGTGAATGGATTCTCGCTGGGCGTCGGAGAGGAACGGTGCGGGTGCTTCCTCAACGAGTTTTTGGAAGCGGCGCTGCAGAGTGCAGTCGCGGGTGCCAGCGACGATGACGTTGCCGTGTTTATCCGCAATGACCTGGGCCTCAACGTGGCGGGCGCGGTCAAGGTAGCGCTCGACGAAGCACTCGCCGCGACCGAAGGCGGCTACGGCTTCACGGGTGGCGGATTCGAAGAGTTCCGGGATTTCTTCGCGGGTGTGGGCGACTTTCATGCCACGGCCGCCACCACCGAAGGCAGCCTTGATGGCTACGGGGAGCCCGTATTCGTCCGCAAAGGCCACAACTTCATCGGCGGTGCTCACGGGCTCCTTCGTGCCGGGGGCCATGGGTGCGCCGACCTTCTCAGCGATCTGGCGTGCTTCCACCTTGTCACCCAGCAGTGCGATGGCCTCGGGGGAGGGGCCGATCCAGGTCAGGCCTTCATTGATGACGCGTTGGGCAAAGTCAGCGTTCTCGGACAGGAAGCCGTAGCCCGGGTGGATGGCGTCCGCGCCCGATGCCTTTGCAGCACCGATGATCTTGTCAAAGTTGAGGTAGGAGTCAGCGGCGGTGGCACCGCCGAGCGCAAAGGCTTCGTCCGCAAGCTCGACGAAGGGCGCGTCAGTGTCCGGCTCGGCATAGACAGCCACGGAGGCGATGCCGGCGTCCTTCGCTGCTCGGATGACGCGGACGGCGATCTCACCGCGGTTAGCAACCAGAACTTTGCTGATGGTCAGGGCGTTGGACGCTGCGGACAATTCAAAAACTCCTCGTCGAACAATTTCGGGGACCTAGCTTAGGGTAGAGCACTGCTGCCCACATAAGAGGTATCGCACGCAAGGTCCGAAGAATTACAGCCCGCAGTGACGAGCCGGGGCCTAGTCCAATTCCCTTTCAATGGGCATGCGGACCATGTTGCCCCATTCCACCCAGGAGCCGTCATACAGTGCCACATCTTCGATGCCGAGCACGTTGCGAAGGATAAAGCACGTGTGTGCGGCAGCCTGCCCGGCACTGCAGTACGCGATGACAGAGGGATTGTCCGTGTCCACGGTGCTCAAGGTGTGGGCATAAGCCTCAGCTATCGACGCCCGATCCTTCACCCGCCCATTCGGATACACCGACGCCCCCCACGGGTGATTCACCGCGCCCGGGATGTGGCCGTGACGCTGGACGGGGGAGGAGCAGTTGGGGTCCGTTTGGGTGAGGTGCTCGACGCCGGCGTAGAACTCGGGCCCGCGAGCGTCGATAAGCAGGTGCTTCTTGGTGCGCGAGCGAACATCATCGACGAATGCGCGCCGTGGCTTATCCTGACGCTCCACCACCGGGTAGTTACGGGACGGGTAATCCGGGACGGCGTAGGATGTGTCGCGTTCCTCGCCCATCCACGCGTCACGCCCACCGTCGAGGAGGCGCACATCCGGGTGGCCGAAAAGCTCAAACACCCAGGCGGTGTAGGCAGCCCACCAGTTGTTGCGGTCACCGTAGATGACCACGGTGTCATCGCGGCCGATACCCTTAGAATCCATGAGCTTGGCAAAGGCTTCACCGTCGATGAAGTCCCGCATCGTCTGATCATTGAGGTCCCGGTGCCAGTCAATGCGCACCGCACCAGGGATGTGGCCGATATCGTAGAGGAACGCGTCCTCGTCCGACTCCACCACGCGGAGACCATCCGTGCCCAGGCGGGCCGACAGCCAGGAAGCCGACACGAATTTTTCCGGGTGTGCGAAATCCTGGAATTGGGCAAACGGATCGAATTCGATTCCCATGCGAGTGTCCTCCCAGTGGCGTGCTTACAGTCACTAGCCACCATACATGTGAAGGGCTACCCCCGAAGGTGGATTATGTGGCGTATCCCGGCTGTGAGGTTAATTACTAAACCGCTACCCGTGAGGGCAGGAAAGCCGGTTAGGCCTTAATCTCAAAAGTGGGTTTAATCCAAAATACTGAGCACTACTGAAAGGGATTCACTGTGCACAAGGCAATCGTCGTCTTCGAGGTCGAGGGTGGTTCTGACAAGTACTTCGATGGGCACCGCAAGGACACCATGCCCATTGTCAACGCCATCAAGGACAAGGGCTGGAACGCAGAGGTTGTGTTCTTCCGCCCCGAGTGGTCTGACGCAATCTTCGAGTATGCGTCCAACAACTTCGACGGCTACATCTCCCGCGTGAACCCGGGCAACATCCCGGGAGGCGAGAAAGGCTACTTCGACCTGCTCACCCGCTTGTCCGAGGCCGGTCTTGTAGGCATGTCCACCCCGGAGGAGATGGTCTCCTACGGTGCTAAGGATGCCCTGGTGAAGCTGAACAAGACCTCCCTGGTGCCGGAGGATACCGCCGCGTACTACGACGTCGAGTCCTTCCACAACACGTTCCCGACCTCCCTGTCCTACGGTGAGCGTGTGCTCAAGCAGAACCGCGGCTCCACCGGTTCCGGCATCTGGCGCGTGCGCCTTGCGGACGAAGCACTGGCTGCCTCCGTCGAGCCCGGCACCGCCCTGCCGCTGGACACCAAGCTCAAGTGCACCGAGGCCGTGGACAACCACACCGAGGACCGCGAGCTCGGCGAGTTCATGGACTTCTGTGACCAGTACATCGTGGGCGACAACGGCATGCTCGTGGACATGCGCTTCATGCCACGCATTGTCGAGGGTGAGATCCGTATTCTGCTGGTCGGCCCGCACCCGGTTTTCGTGGTGCACAAGAAGCCGGCCGAGGGTGGCGATGCATTCTCCGCAACCCTGTTCTCCGGTGCGCAGTACACCTACCAGAAGCCGGAGGAGTGGCAGGAGCTCGTGGACATGTTCGCGGAGGCCCGCCCCGTCATCGCCGAGAACCTCGGTGGCGACAACATCCCGCTGATCTGGACCGCTGACTTCATGCTCGCGGACGACGATGAGACCGGAGAGGACACCTACGTTCTCGGCGAGATCAACTGCTCCTGCGTCGGCTTCACCTCCGAGCTGGACATGGGTATCCAGGAAATGGTTGCCGAGGAGGCCATCAAGCGCGTCGAGGAGAAGAACGCCTAAGCATTTGCTTATCGACGTTTAAAGCGCCACCGCGCCGGACCAACTTTCGGGCCGGCGCGGTTTGCTGTCTAGTCGAGGAACTGCTCGACGCTAGCCGGGTCCGCGTCCGACAGCATTTGGCGGCAGCGCTCGTATTCGGCTTCATCTCCGATCTTCTTGGATGCCAGGGCCAACATGGCGATAGCTTTGAGCACTGCCTGGTTCGGCTCGTGTGACGCGGGGACTGGGCCCCAGCCTTTCCACCCGTTCGCACGGAGGCGGTCCAGGGAGCGGTGGTAGCCGGTGCGGGCGTAGGCGTAGGCAACGATCGGGTCACCATCGGCTAGCTCGTGCTCGGCCCGGGCAGCCCAGACAGCGGGGGAGTCCGGGTGAGCGATGGCGGTGGCGTTATCAAGCACATCGCTCCCCTGCGCCGGGTCCTCTGGCAGGTGAACCGGCGGGGGAGCGAGCATATCTTTGAATTCCATGGCCCCACGCTACCAACTCCAGCGAGGTGGTAGCGGGGAGTTGGGCGGGGTTTAGCGGTAGACCATGCCACCGTCGGTCAGGATGGCCTGGCCAGTGATGTAGTCCGAATCTTCCGAGGCGAGGAAGGACACAAGGTTGGCCACATCTTCTGGGGTCTGTGCGCGGCCAAGGGCGATGCTTTCCACGTTCTTCTCGTAGGTGGAGCCGAGCTCGGCGCCGGTCAGCTCGTGGAAGCGACGGTCAATGTCTACCCACATGTCGGTGCCGACGATGCCTGGGCAGTACGCGTTGACGGTAATGCCGTCGCTGGCGTATTCACGTGCAGCAACCTGGGTCAGCGCGCGCACCGCGAACTTGGAGGCGGAGTAAGCGCCCAGCACCGGGAAGCCGTCATGGCCAGCGATGGAGGAGGCGTTGATGATCTTGCCACCGTGGCCGCGCTCCTTGAACTTGGCGGCTGCAGCCTGGATGCCCCACACAACGCTCTTGATGTTCACGTTGAACATAGCGTCCAGCTCTTCATCTGTGATCTCATCAATCGGCTGGACCTGCGCAATACCAGCGTTGTTCACGATGATGTCAAAGCCACCCAGTTCTCTTTCAGTGTGGTCGATGGCGGCGTAAACCTGGTCACGCTTAGACACATCGGCCCCGATCGCGATTGCCTTGCGGCCAAGCTTTTCAATCTGGGAAACGGTGTCGGCGCAGTTGTCTTCCTTCAAATCGAGGACCGCCACGTCCGCGCCATCCTGTGCAAGACGCAGGGCGATTGCCTGGCCAATACCTCGTGCTGCTCCGGTGACAAGGGCGACCTTGCCGTCGATAGCTTTCGTTGGCATGTTGTTCTCCTTTTCGTACCGTGTGATTCTTCTGGCCGACAGTGCCGACCACGACCCACGGTACGTGGGAGAGGTGATTCTTTCAGGGCTCGTGCTACCAACTCACCGGAGCCGGTAGCGCGTCCTGGTCTTATGCAGGGGCGCAGTGCTGCAGCGATGCAGCACTGCAGCACTGAGGGAGGGCGAGATTAATCCGCTTCGAAATACAGCTGCTTGTTCACAAACTCATCCATGCCCAGCGGGCCAAGCTCACGGCCGAAACCAGAACGCTTCACACCACCGAAAGGAATCTCCTCACCTTCGCCGGCTGGAGTGTTCACGTTGGACATGCCAACCTCCAGCTGACGAGCGATGGCGCGAGCACGATCCTTATCCTGGGAGAAGACAGCGCCACCGAGACCGTACTGGGTGTCGTTGGCCAGCTTCAGTGCCTCCTCATCAGAGGAGACCTTGAACACCAGGGCGATCGGACCGAAGAGCTCTTCGTAGAACACCGAGTTCTTGGTGTCCATATCGGTGAGCACTGCGGGAGCGTAGTAGGCGTTCTCACCCAGGCCACCACCAGCCAGCAGGGTTGCACCTTCCTGGACAGCGCGAGTGACCTGCTCGTCCAGGCGCTCAGCGGCATCGCGGGAGGACAGCGGGGAATAAACGTCGTTTTGGCCGGCTTCTTCCGGTGTTCCCAGCGTGGCCTTTTCCGCCAACTTCACCAGCTCACCCACGAACTCGTCATAGATGTCATCCATGATGATCATGCGCTTGTTGCCATTGCACACCTGACCCATGTTGTACATGCGGACTTCCCACGCCAACTGAGCAGCAGCCTTCACATCATCAGAGTCCAAGAGTACGTAGGCATCATTACCGCCGAGCTCCAGAACCGCCTTCTTCAGGTTCTTGCCGGCAGTTGCGCCGACGGCTGCGCCGGCACGCTCCGAACCGGTGAGAGAAACACCCTGCACACGCGGGTCCTCAATCATCGTGGTGATCTGGTCGTGGGAGGCGTACACGTTCTGGTATACGCCAGCCGGCACACCCGCATCATCGAAGATTTTCTGGATTGCGGCAGAGGATTCGGGGCAGATCTCAGCATGCTTCAAAATGATGGTGTTGCCGTTCATCAGGTTTGGCGCAGCAAAACGAGCGACCTGGTAGTACGGGAAGTTCCACGGCATGATGCCTACCAGCGCACCCAGTGGGAGATGGCGGATGACGGCGGTGCCGCCGTTGTAGCTTTCGATCTTGCGGTCAGCAGCGAACTCTTCACCGTTGTTGGCGTAGTAGCGGAAGATATTGGCGGACAGCTCTACCTCGTCAATGGCGTGGGGGCGGGACTTGCCCATTTCGCGGCCGATGATGTCAACCAGGTCGTCCTTGCGTTCGTCGAAAAGCTCAGCGACACGCAGCACGTATTTCTTCCGCTCGGCGATATCGAGGGCGGCCCACTCCTTGAAGCTCTTCTCCGAGGCGGCGAGAACCTGCTGGATCTCATCATCGGTGGCGCCAGGGTACGTCGCGGTGATTTCACCGGTCGCCGGGTTTTCTACTCGGTAGGACAGATCTTTCTCAGCCATGATGTCTCCTTTGTTTGGGGAACCCAGTGCGGGTCCCGTATTGGGGTCAGTATGGGTCACATTGTGTGGTCTGCCTTTGCCCGTGGCTGTCAGTGTAGAGATGTTGCCACAGGAAAGCAGATGCTTAGACTGTCAAAACAGTATTCGTATCATCCTCCTCGGCTGTGACTCGTGGCAGAATCTCGCTACGGAAGAACTCCGGATGGCGCAGTCGTGTGAACAGCATGAGTACTACCCCGAGGAGCAGAATGCCCATGCCGAGGACAAAGACCGTGCCGACACCAAAGATCGAAGACCCAGAGCCGTAGGACGGGTCGATGGAATCAAATGCGGTGATGAAGAACATGGTCAACAGCATCGTTCCGCCGATCAATGGAAACAGGAACCGGAAGAAGAAACCGCGGACAGAGTGGGTGATCTCCTTACGGAAGAACCACACGCAGGCAAAAGCGGTGATGCCGTAGTAAAAGCAGATCATCAAACCCAGCGCGGTGATGGTGTCCCACAGCGCATTCTCGGAGGCGATCCTGGTTACTGCATAAAAACCACCGGCGGCAACGGCAGAAGCCACGGTGGCCACACCAGGGGTGCGGAACTTCGGGCTAATGTGTGCGAAAACCGCCGGCAGGGCCTTGTAGTACCCCATGGCCAGCAGCGTGCGCGCCGGGCCGACGATGGTGGACTGCAGTGAGGCGAAAGAACTCGCCAGAACTGATATGGACATGAGGATGGCCCACGGGCCCATCACGGGGCCGGCGAGTGCAGCGAAAATGGATTCTTGGTTCTCCGGGTTGCCGGCACCGAGACCGGTATCACCAGTACCGGCCCACGCAACGACAGCGACGGCGGTGAGGATGTACACGGTGATGACCACCAGCACGGTGAGTGTGGCTGCCCGCCCCGGGGTGCGCTCTGGGTCCTTGGTTTCCTCATTCATGGTTAGGGTGACATCCCAGCCCCAGAACATGAAGATCGATAGGGAGATTCCTGCGGCGACAGTGGAAAAATCACCAATCGTCAGCGGGTTAAACCAGTCAGCTTCTACCGGGTGAAAGTCGTATCCGCCACCGTGGTACGCATTCCACAGTGCCATTCCGCCGAAGAGCACGAGGGTGAACAGCTGCAGAGCGACCAGGAAGTATTGGAGCTTCTCTGTGGATTCGAGGCCGCGGTAGGAAATGTAGGCGGCGACGGCTAGGAACACGATGGTGGTTGGGATGTTCACCCACAGATTGCGGGTGAGGTCCGCGAATGCACTATTGCCGGTGAGCTGTGCCAGCAGGATGTAGAAAAAATCCACGGCCACGGCAGCTAGATTCGACAACACCAGGATGGTTGCTGTGATCAGGCCCCAGCCACCCATCCAGCCGACCCACGGGCCAAAAGCCTTGGTTGCCCAGGTGAACGAGGTACCGGAATCCGGAACACGGTTGTTCAGCTCGCGGTACGCGAAGGCGACGAGCAACATGGGGAAGAAGCCGAGCAGGAGGATCGCCGGGACGTGGTCGCCGACCTCAGAAATCGTGGGGCCGAGCCCCGAGGTCAAGGTGTAGGACGGGGCAATGCAGCTCACGCCAATGACGACGGCTCCAAGAAGTCCGACGCGCCCAGCGATGAGCCCTTTTTCGCTTTGCGACGGCTGGTGTGCCAGCTCATTTGCCACTTTGCGTTTACTCATGCTGCCCCTCCTCATCGTCATCCTTCGGGCTTTGTGAAGGGGTGACAAGTAGCGGAATCGGAAGACTCCGCAGCACTTTGGCGGCGCGTGGCCCCATGAACATACGGCCAGCGGTGGCAAGCCGGGACGATCCCGCGAGCAGGATTTCGTCCTCACGCCACTCAAGTTCGGTCGCAGCCTCAGCGACAGATGTGCCGGTGACAATTTCGGTGGTGGCTAAACCTTCATCAACGAGGTGTTTTGCCTGTTCTGCAAGATATTCGTTGGCGTTAGCTTCGAGGCTTTCCAATACCGTCTCAGCGATCTCGTGCGGCATAGCTCCCGCATCCTCATCGGTGTGGAACGAGATCAAGCGCAGTTCGCTGTCGGTGTACTGTGCGGTGCGAATCGCCGTGGAAATCAACTGGCGTGAGCCAGCCAGGGTGCCGAACATGCACGACACCCGGCTGATCCGTTCAGGCGCTTGGTAGCGTGGCGGCGCAAGCGCAATCGGAATGGTTGATGAGTGCAAAAGAGCATTCGCCGAAACCCCAATGCTGAAGCGACGCAACAGGCCACCACCGCGGGTGCCCAAAATAATCAAGTCGCAACCCAGTTCCTTGGCGGTGCGGTGCAGTGAATTAGCTTCGTCCACACCGGAGACGACACGGCCGGTGGCCGTAATCCCCTCGGGGACTTTAGCCAACGCATTCTCAAGCCACGCGTTGAGCTTTCGGCTAATGATCGTCTCATGGGCAGTGAGGCGAGGATACGCACCTGAGTAGTTCTCTGAATGCGGAACCACCATGACGATCTCCAAGTCCGCGTCCCAGCTTCTGGCCAAGGCGATGCCAAGGTTCAAAGCATCAGAGCCCGCTGGAGTGGCAAGGTATCCGACCAGGATTTTCGACGGCCCACGGTCCGCAGGCTGCTGTGTTGGCTGGACCATGATCACCCTGCCTTAGTAATTAGCCAGAATGGCATTGGCAGCTCGCTCGCCCTGACGGACAGCGCCATCGACGTGCTGGTAGCCCTCATCAGCAATGTCGGAGCAAGCGAAGTGGATCGGGCCAACAGGTTGGTTCTGCAGGTGGCCCCAGCGGGACAGGCCACCCAGGTCGTAGCTGGTTGCGTACGCGCCGCGGGTCCACTCTTCAGCAGCCATATCGGAGAGGTAGAACGCGATTGGCTCCATGGTCTCCGGACCCAGGTAGTCCGCCATGGCGGAAAGGATGCGGTGCTTGCGCTCTTCTTCCGGCAGGTGCCACATTTCCTCGGCGTACACATCAGAAACGAATCCGACGAGGGTGCCGTAGGTATCTTCCTCACCAGCGGTACCGCCTGCAATGTTGGCGCCACGGTTGGTGTTGTCGTAGATCTCCTGGACCAGGCGTCCCCCACCGAAACCGGTGCCGGACAGGCCCTTCTCACGCCAGAACGGGGTTTCGTAAATAGCGTGAACCTTGATCACCAGGCCCATGGAGATGTGCTGGTGGGCGATGTGCAAGTCACGTGGCATCGCCGGGACGTAGGAGATGCGGTTGTACAGATTTGGTGGAACAGCAATAACAACATTCTTGGCGTGGGCGATCACTTTGTCGGAGACGACTGTGACATCGCCCGGCTTACCGTTGTTCGGGACACCGTTGCGCACGTCTGGCTTAACGTTATTCAGGCTGTCCTCGGTGGACGGGTCCGGCTGTGCCCACTGGATCTCGCGGACCGGGGTGCCCAGGAAGACATCTTCACCGAGCTCCTTGGCCATGGTCTCGGAGACAGACATCATGCCGCCCTCGACGCGGCGGTCAAGGATGAAGTCCTCGTCCACCAGGTTGGAGAAGGATCCGGCAGAAGCAGCCATGAGGACAGCCTGCAAGGCGGAGAAGGTGAAGGACGGCTTGGTCAGCATGCCGGATGCGACGTAGATGGAAACATTGTCAATTGCCTCCTCATCATCAGAGAGCTGCTCCAGCCAGTGGCGGAAGGAAATAGAGTCCAGCTCGGCAGCCTTCGGGTGCGCCCACGGCTCCTTGGCACCGATCTCGGCTGCAAGGTCATCGAGGATCTTGATCAGCTTGTCCATCTCGGCCTGTGTGGACTCGGAAGCGGGGAAGACTGGGCCCTCATACTCGTGGCGCTCACCGTCCGGGGACACGTAAATGGACTTGCCTTCGCGGTAGCGCTGGAAGGTGCTCAGGCCCAGCTCATCCACCAGGTCAATGAGGCGGGTCTGGTCAGGGGAGATCCACTGGCCACCAAGCTCAACAAAGTGATCAACACCGTTGGCGTCACGTACACGGCCGTTCCAGGTGCGGCCGCCAACGCGCTCGCGTGCCTCGAGGACTGCGACGGACTTGCCGGCCTTAGCCAGCGTGCGTGCAGCCATGAGGCCTGCTGGGCCGGCTCCGACGATGACAACATCGCGCTCAATTTCATGTTTTGGTGCGCTAGAATTCATACTTCTACTCCTGTTCTAGGGCCGGTGGGTGCCGGCCATCACGGATATGAACGCCATTCATTAAATGGTGTGACCTAGCGTACATTTGTTTTGCTAATGAAGGAAGAGTCACATGGCAAAAGGGCGTGGCCGCCCCGCAGAATCTCTGGTCAGCGCCGAAAAAATTGGTGCAGCCGCGCTCTCCCTTACCTCGGATAAGGGGTATCAAGCGCTGACCATGACTGCCGTTGCGAAGCGACTCAATGTGGCTTCGAGCGCCCTCTACAACCACATTTCGGGCAAAGAGGAAATGCTCTATTTGATACAGGACGCGGTGATGCAGCTTGTTGATGTTAGGCCGCTCGAACAAGCCATCGCTACAGGTTCGGGCTACCGCACGGCAGTAGAATCCTGGGCGCGTTCTTACCGCGATGTTTTTGCTGGGCACACCCCGTTGATCCCGCTTATTGCAGTGCAGCCCATTGGTGCTTCCCCGCGGACCCAAGAGATGTATGAGGTTGTTGCCCAAGCGCTCATCACTGCTGGATGCCCGCCTGCGCAGGTGATGGAACGCATCATTGCGCTTGAATCCTTCATTTATGGCTCAGCGTGGGACGTCCAAGCCCCAGCCGATCTTTTTGATCCCTGCGCGATTTCCCCTGAACATTCTGCGCTGCGTCAAGCAGCGGAAGCGATGAGTGGGTACAAAACAGCAAAAAAGGGCCAGCCTGACGCTAACCCTTATGCTGACCAACCTTTTGAGGTTGGTTTGAAAAATCTTCTGGACGGCATGGCCCTCGAATAGATTCTTGCTCCCCTAGATGTTGTTGCGGATTGCTTCCGCGAGAACACGCATGCCGTCACGCAGCAGCTCCTCCGGGATGACCAGGGATGGAAGCAGGCGCACGACGTTGCCGTCAAGGCCACAGGTGAGGATGAGTACGCCGGCGGCCTTGCACTCGGCAGCGACCTTGGCCGTCAGCTCCGCATTCGGCTTACCATCCTTGGTTACGAGCTCGATGGCGATCATTGCGCCGCGGCCACGGATCTCCGCGATCTCATCCAGCTCAGTCAACGAGTCGAGTTCCTCGTGGATGATCTTGCCGATTTCCTTGGCGCGAAGAGCAAGATTGTGTTCTTTCATTTCCTCAATAGCAGCGACAGCAGCTGCGCAAGCCACCGGGTTACCACCGTAGGTACCGCCGAGCCCGCCGGCCATCGGCGCATCCATGATCTCAGCGCGACCAGTCACAGCAGACAGTGGCATACCGCCGGCGATGCCCTTAGCGGTGGTGACTAGATCCGGCTCGATGCCGTCAAAGCTGGAAGCGAACCATTCACCGGAGCGACAGAAACCAGCCTGGATCTCGTCGGCAATGAACACCACGTTGTTAGCGCGGCACCAGTCCACAATTGCCGGGAGGAAGCCCTCTGCAGGCTCAATGAAGCCACCTTCGCCTTGAATCGGTTCGATGACCACGCAAGCGAGGTTCTCTGCGCCCACGTACTGCTCGAGGTATCGGATGGTGCGCTCAGCAGCTTCCTCGCCCTTCAGGCCGTCGCGAAGCGGATAGGACATTGGGGCGCGGTAAACATCGCTGGCGAAGGGGCCGAAGGAGGACTTGTAGGGCTTGTTCTTCGCGGTCATGGCCATGGTCAGGTTGGTGCGGCCGTGGTAGGCGTAATCGAAGACGGCAACACCTGCCTTACGGGTGTAGGAACGAGCGATCTTCACAGCGTTTTCCACTGCCTCAGCACCAGAGTTGAGCAGCACAGTACGCTTCTCAAAATCACCTGGGGTGAGCTCGTTGAGCAGTTCTGCAACTTGGAGGTAGCTCTCGTAGGGGCTCACCATGAAGCATGTGTGGGTGAAGTGAGTAGCGGCCTCAGCGACAGCGTTGACAACGCGCTTGTTGGAGGCGCCGACGGAGGTCACGGCGATGCCGGAGCAGAAGTCGATGAACGAGTTTCCGTCGGCATCGACAAGCACTCCGCCGTCGGCGTCAACGATGTAGCCAGGAAGGCCAGGGTTCATGGCTGCAGCGACGCTCGCTTTTCGACGTTTATCTAGCTCAGCACTAGCCGGGCCAGGAAGCTCAGTGTTGATGCGACGCTCCTGCGGGAGACGGTATTCAAGATCCTGCATGTGCGGGTTCCTTTCCGGTGAGATGTGCTGCCCGTGCCTGATGTGGGGCAGTGGTGATGGCAGTAGTATCCGTCCTCATCCCACCCTCAAGGCAACCGACACCCTGTCCATATTTAATCCGCAACTTATACACTGTGTCCATGTCCGATTGTGTGGGTGCTGAAACACGTGGTGGAAGCGTTGAATGGCACGATACAACTGAGCTGCTGGACCTTGCATGGCTCTACGGAATCCGTGCTTTGCAGCTGTCTCCGATCGGGGAGCTGAAGCAGGGAAAATTTGGCTCGGTGCAGGCGAGTGAAATCGTCGAAACTGCAGAGTTCTTCAGACCCCACTCTGTCATTTTGACCCTCGGTCTTCGCATTGATCCATTCGATGAACAGGCGATTGGTGAATATGTTGAACGGTTAAGCCAAGCTGAGGTGGCAGCACTTGGTTTTGGTACGGGCCTTCACCATTCCGATGTACCACCAGCTTTGAAAAAGGCATGCGCTGCAGCTGGACTCCCCTTATTTGAAGTGCCACGTAAAACCCCATTCGCCCTAATTTCCAAAGTGGTCGGTGGAGAGCATGCGCGGCTACAGGCAGCCGCGGCAAATGAGATTCTGGAGGCAGCTGAGGGACTGAACCGTGCGGCGTGGAATGGGGGAGTGGATGCCCTCGTCGGGCGCACGCATAACGCAGTGGGGGCGGATGTTCTCATTGGGGATAGTTCCGGGCGAGTTATTTCCTCCGCACCAGCTAAACCCACCGAACGCGCATTGAAAGCCTTGCGTTTAGCTATCACTGATGGAGGACGCAGTCGCGCGTATCGCGCTGAGAACCGCATGATCATTGTCCAACGCATGCGAGCACTGGGTGGGAAATACTACGTGGCTGTTGTGGATTCACCTCATGCTTTGCCGCCACTATCGCGCAGCGCGATTAAACACTTCGTCGGTCTGGCTGAAATCGTTTTGCGTGACCCTCCTGCTCTGCGCAGCGCAGAAACACAACTGCGTGGTGCCGCTTTGGAGCTGTTTCTATCGGACCCGACAACGGAACCTGCAGTTGAACGATTGTTGGATGGCGCTGCCGACGCAGATGGGATGGTGGTGCCGGTAGCGATCGTCGCTGCGAACAAAGCCGCTTCTTCACGTGCGTTGACCAGGCTCGACGAAGGGCTAGGGCTAGGGCAACAACCCCTTGCGTATATGCGGACCGCCCCCGATGGATTTGTTTTCCTGTCGCGCACCCCCATGACCGGCGAAGTTGCGAGTGAGCTCTTTGGTTCTTTTGCCACCCGGTTACGTGTTTTGTCGGGGAGGAGATCACCATGGCGGGATCTCACCAGTGATGAGCTGACGTATCTTGTTGATCGCGCGCGTGCCCTGCCTCCTGGAACCGTGGACGAGTATGTTCCGCGGAGGCTCGACTGGGCTGAAGATGAAACCGTACACACCGCACTGTCGCGACGATACCGTGAAGTGTTGGCGCCATTGGCTGAGGATGATCCGGCGTTACTCGAGGCAGTTCAGGCATTTCTCCTCCACGGCTGCGAGTTCCGGGCCGCGGCGGAGTCATTGGGCGTTCACCGACATACGCTCAAAGCGAGGATCGATCGTGCAGAGCAGCGCTACGGGTTGCCACTAGACGATCCTTTGGGGCGAGCTGAGCTCCTCGTCCTGCTGAGCATTGATGCGCCCGAGGGCTAGCACAACGATCCTCATCGCGCAATGCCCTCTAACCGGGGGACGGCGCCGTGTGCACTGAAGATGGCTCGGAGGTATAGCGTTGCCTATAGAGGAAGCTGGTCTGACCACCAGCTGAAGTAACACCAAAACACAAGAAAGAACAACGAACAAGGAAGGCATGATCATGGCTGATACCAAGGGTTCTGTGAACACCACCACGCTGCTCGATTCCCTGCCCACTGGGCTGTTTATTGGTGGACAGTGGCGTGAGGCATCGAGTGGCGAATCGTTTGAGGTGTGCAACCCCGCCACGGGTGAAGTGCTGGCCACCCTTTCTTCCGCTAACAGTGATGATGCGGTGGCTGCACTGGACGCTGCGGCGAAGGTGCAAAAGGAGTGGGCGCGTACGTCAGCTCGCGAGCGCAGCGAGATCCTCACTCGTGCCTACCAGCTGGTCACTGAGCGTTCTGAGGAATTTGCAACGCTCATGACTTTGGAGATGGGCAAGCCCCTCGCGGAGGCGCGTGGGGAGGTGAAGTACGGGGCTGAGTACCTTCGTTGGTTCGCGGAAGAGACCGTCCGCCAGTATGGCCACACTCAGGAAGTGCCGGAAGGTGGCATCCGCATGGTCACTCGGCGTAAACCGGTTGGCCCGTGTTTGCTGATCACTCCGTGGAATTTCCCGCTGGCCATGGCTACCCGCAAGGTCGCCCCGGCTGTCGCTGCTGGCTGCACGATGGTGCTCAAGCCAGCTGAGCTGACCCCGTTGACCACCCAGTATTTTGCGCAGACCATGGTTGAGGCTGGCCTGCCGGCAGGCGTGCTCAACGTTGTTTGTGGCACTGATCCGGCGGCGATCTCCGAACCGCTCATTGCTGATCCGCGCCTGCGCAAGGTGTCCTTCACCGGTTCCACTGCTGTGGGCAAGATCCTGATGAAGCAGGCAGCAGACGGCGTTTTGCGCACCTCGATGGAGTTGGGTGGAAACGCCCCGTTCATCGTGTTCGAGGATGCAGACATCGACCAGGCAGTCGCTGGCGCAATGGCTGCAAAGATGCGCAATATCGGTGAGGCCTGCACCGCTGCGAACCGCTTCCTCATTCACTCCGAGGTTGTTGAGGAGTTCACCGAGAAACTGGTCACGGCCATGGAGGCGCTTACCGTGGGCAACGGTATGGACGATGGTGTTGATGTGGGTCCACTGATCGAAGAAAAGGCACGCAAGAATGTGGCAAGCCTTGTCGACGACGCGAAGAGCAACGGCGCCGAGGTCCTCACCGGCGGTAACGCTATCGAAGGTGATGGCTACTTCTTCCAGCCGACCGTTCTGCGTGGTGCTAGCACCGATTCGCGGATCTTCCAGGAGGAGATTTTCGGTCCAGTTGCGTCCATCTACGAATTCACTGATGAGGATGAGGCCATTGAGCTGGCTAACTCCACCCCGTACGGCTTGGCATCCTACGTGTTCTCGGAGGACCCGGACCGTTTGTGGCGTCTGGCCGATGGCCTGGAATTCGGCATCGTTGGCTACAACGCCGGTGTCGTGTCCAACGCGGCTGTCCCCTTCGGTGGTGTGAAGCACTCCGGTTTGGGCCGTGAGGGAGGCGCCGAAGGTATCGATGAATACACCGAAGTGCAGTACATCGGTGTGCGTGACCCATACGCCAATAAGTAGTTTTACCTGCGCTTCCGTTCGTATATAGCTGGGTGGGGGACCGGGGTACCGCCGGAGTTTGTGATACTCTGTGCGTGGCCCCGGTCTATCGGTTGATAGATTCACCCCTATGTCATCGACTGATTCAACACCTGCGCCGTTGCGCGACCATCATGCAGATCCCGCCCGGACAACTAGTCATGCACTTGGTTTTGGGCAGGGAGTAGCCCTGATCTTTGGCACCAATATTGGTGCCGGTATTCTTTCCCTCCCGTACGCTGCCCGCAATGGCGGGTTCCTCGCTTTGGTGGTGGCGCTGGCAATCGCGGGAACACTCACCACTATTTCCATGTTGTATGTGGCGGAAGTGTCTCTACGCACAAAGGAGCCACTCCAGCTTTCCGGCTTGGCGGAACGCTATCTGGGCCAAGCAGGTCGTTTCCTCGTCTTCGCCGCCATTGTGATTAACAGCATTGGTGCGTTGATCGCCTACGCTTCTGGTTCCGGCCAGCTAATGCATAACCTGTTTGGTTTGCCACCACTGGCAGGCACCCTCATCTTCTACACGCTGGGCTCCTACATCATGTGGAAGGGCCTCCAGGCAACTGGTTTTACCGAAGGCCTGATTACTAGTGGCATGGCCGTGATCATCTTTACCCTGGTGACCTGGACCATGGTGGGTCCCGGCATTGAACTGTCCAACCTGTGGGTGCTCAAGCCCTACTTCATCATTCCGATTATGAACCTGGCTGTGTTTACCTTCTTGGCGCAGTACGTTGTTCCGGAGATGGCCCGCGGTATGGCTGAAACGAAGCCGGAGGCACTGCCGAAGGCGATTATCGCCGGCATGGGCATCACCGCTTTCACTTTGGCTGCTGTTCCTTTCGCGGCACTGGGCCTACTTGGCACCGATGTGACTGAAGTGGTCACCATTGCCTGGGGCGAGAAACTGGGCACGGTTGCGTACTACATGGCCAACTTGTTTGCCCTGCTGGCCATGTTCACCTCGTTTTTGGCCATCGGTTTCACCGCGATGCGCAATGTTTTGGATATCTTCCACTGGCCAGAGGACGGATGGCAGCGCGTGGCGGCAACAGCACTCACCGTCCTGCCTCCACTGCTCATTGCTCTGGCGGGCCTTGGTGGCTTCGTTTCAGCACTCACGTACGCGGGTGGTTTTGCCGGCGCGATCATGTCCGTCGTACCGGTGCTGTTGTTACATCGTGCCCGTAAATCAGGCGACCAAGTACCGGTGTGGCAGGTCCGCGGTGTGGATCACGTGGGTATCCAAGCCACGATCATCGTGGTGTACGTAGCCGCGTTCATCTACTCGGTGGTGTCCTTGCTGGGATTTGTCCCGGCAGGGTGGGCCTAACCCCCGAAGGGGGTTAGCCCTTCACACCACCAGCGGTTAACCCGGAGACGATCCGGCGCTGGAACACCAGCACCATGAGGATCAGCGGCACGGTGACCAGGGAGCCAGCAGCCATGATGGCGGCGTAGGGGTACTCGAAGGCGCTGGGCCCGGAGAACCTTGCGATAGCCACCGTCACCGGCTCCGTTGCGTTGGTAGACAGCTGACGGGCCAGCATGAACTCGTTCCAGGTGGCAATGAAAGCGATGATCGCTGTGGTGAAAATACCGGGTGCTGCTAGGGGGAGCAGGACGAGGCGGAAAGCTTGGCCACGCGTAGCGCCGTCCACACGAGCGGCCTCCTCCAGCTCCCACGGCAACTGGCGCAGGAAAGAGATGAGCGTGTACACCGTTAGCGGCAGCGCGAAGGAAATATTCGGGATGATCATGGCGCGGTAGGTACCAATCCACCCTAGATCGCCGAAAAGCTGGAACAGCGGAGTGACCAAGGCAATGCCGGGGAACATCGACGCTGCCAGGATGATGCCCGTGACCAGGCCTTTGCCCCGGAAGTTCAGGCGTGCCAGAGCGTAGCCGGTGAACACACCCACAATGACGGCCAACGCGGTGGTGACCAGAGAGATGATCAGGGAGTTCCCAATCGCACCTAAGAAGTCATTGCCCTTGTCCGTGGCCATGGCATCGCGGAAGTTCTCCATGGTCACATGCGTGGGCCACGGAGTGGTGTCAAAAGTGTGCTTCTTGTCGCGCAGCGCGGTGACCAGCATCCAGTAGAACGGTGCCAGGCCCCACACGAGGATGAACAGCACGCCCAGGACGTGGCCGATGGATCCAAGACGTTTCTTCATCGTGCGACCTCCACTGTTTCCTTGGCGGACTTGGCCGCTCTCTTCGCCTTCCGTTTTTCTATCCGCCGTTCCCTCCGGGACCGCGTTTCCTCACCGCCGACATCCGCGCCGGCGAACCGGACGAGGAGGAAGGCGACGGTGAAGATGAGCAGGAAGATCAACGTCGACAAGGCGGATGCTGAGTTGAAGTTGTTCTGGCGCATGTCTTCGACAACGAGCTGCGAGATGGTGGCGGTGGGGGAGTTGGAGGACCCCGAGATCATGATGACGGGCAGGTCATACATGCGCAGCGCGTCGAGTGTGCGGAAGAGGATGGCCACCATGAGCGTGGGGCGGATGAGGGGCAAAGTGATGCGGGTGAAGGTCTGCCAGGCGGACGCGCCGTCGACACGCGCGGCCTCGTAGACATCCTTGGGCACCATCTGCAGGCCGGCGAGGATGAGCAGCGCCACGAACGGCGTGGTCTTCCACACATCAGCGATGATGACGGCGATGCGCGCCGCCCACGGGTCCGTCGTCCACGCGATGGACTGGCCAAGCAGGGAGTTCACAATGCCGTTCGGCGCAAACATGAATTGCCACAACTTCGCGGTCACCGCCGTAGGAATCGCCCACGGGATGAGCACCGCCGCACGCACGAGGGAACGCACGCGGGAAGGGTGGTTCATGATCAGGGCCATCACCATGCCCAGCACTGCCTCCAACGAGACAGTGACCACGGTGAAGAAAAGGGTGATGCCCAGTGCCGGCCAGAAGTCCGTGGCCAGCACGCCCGGCGGACAATCACCGACGGTGCCCGCGGGGCTCATGCAGCGGTTCTGAATCCAATACAGGTAGTTGTCCAGGCCCGCGAAGCCACCATCGACGAAGACACCGGTTGCCGGATCAAGGTGCCGGTTCGCCTGGAACGACAGCCAGATCGCGCGCACGATGGGATAACCAATAACAATCGCCAACACAACCAATGCTGGCGCAACAAGGGCATACGCTTTGCCGGCATCACTGCGGGCACGTTGCTTCACGACGTTGCTCATAAACTCTCCTCACACCCAACCCCAACCTGGGCGAGCGTACTATGCGGGCGCAAAAAACGGCAGGGCCGCAGTCGGTGCGAAAACCGCTGCGGCCCCGTGGATTTAAAGTAACCCTACTGTGCTGCCTGCTTGATGGCGGCAGCCATGTCCTTCGTTGCATCGTCGACGCTCTTGCCTGCAGTCAGAGCTGCGTAAGCGTTGTCCTGGATTGCTTTAGAGATAGCCGGGTAGAACGGGGAGACCGGACGCGGCTGAGCGTTCTCCAGGGACTCCTTGAGAGCCGGCAGATACGGGTGCTCCTTAATCAGGTCAGCATCGTCGTAAATGGAGGCCAGAACCGGCGGGAAGGAAGCCTTAGCAAAGGAGAGCTGGTTTTCCTCATTGATGATGAACTCGATGAAGTCCTTGGCCGTTGCCTTGTGCTTCGAGTTGACGTTGATGCCGTTGTTGTAGCCACCCAGGGTGGACACGCCGACACCGTTCTCGCCGACGAGCGGCTGAACCTCAAAGTTCAGGCCCGCCTCCACAGCATTGGTGTACATGTACGGCCAGTTGATAGCCAGCGCGGTGTTGCCCTCCGTGAAGGCAAGGTTGGTCTCCTCCTCCGTTGCGGCGGTGGAACCCTTGGCGATGGTGCCGTCCCCGTATGCGTCGACAAGCGCCTGCAGGCCAGCCTTCGCCTCAGCGGACTCGACGGTCGGCTCACCATTCTCATCGATGACAGAGCCACCCCAACCGTTGATGAAGCCCAAGGTGTTCACCGTCAGCCCCTCGTACTGCTTCAGCTGGGTGGTCAGGCAGTCGCCCTCCACAGCCTCACAGGCGGACTTGATGTCAGCGAAGGTGTCCGGCTTGGACGGAACCTTGTCCACGTTGCGGAACAGCAACTGGCCGTTCGTGTTCTGCGGCAGCGCGTAGAGCTTGCCGTTATAGGTAGCGGAATCCACCGTTGCCTGCAGCAGCTTGGAGGTGTCCACTGCGAAGTCGCCCTCGAGCGGCTCCAGCCACTGGTTAGCGGCGAAGTCAGCGGTCCACACAACGTCCAGAGCCATCACGTCATAGTCAGAGTTACCAGCCTGGAGGGACTGCACGAGCGTGTCGCGCTGGTCATCTGCCTCGCCGGCCAGCTCCTTCAAAGTCACCTTCTCATCCGGGTGCTCCTTATTCCAGGCCTCAATGATCGGGGTGATCTTGTCCGTGTCATTGCGGCCCATAGCAAAAGTGATCGGGCCACGGTCAGCGCCGGAGGCCTGTGCGTCCGAGCCACCAGCGTTCGAACTGCCGGCGTCATCCGAGCATGCGGTCAGTGCAGTAGCGGACAGTGCGATGGCGCACAGAGCAGCGCCAGTCCTACGGGTTGCGTGAAATTTCATGCATTGGCCTTTCAGATAGGAGGTTTCACTAGATCTTAAAGAAAATGTGTTGTGAACTTGACGGTTCCGCCTGTCTTCTTGCATTTCCCTTGTAAATTCAGCCTGAATTACCCCCGAGGCGGGGGTTTAGCGGTGGGACTAAGTCCGACTCCCCCTCGTTCGGGTGATGCTTTTCGGTGCCTCTCCCAGTCCCCTCCGCCACCGAAACCAACCGAAACGACACCTAGACGTGCCAGAGTGCCCCACGCCTGGCACTATGGCATTGACTATTAGAGGTCTAATGGTTTCCTACATTTTGCCGAGACAAGAAAGACGAAGGACCGAAGAATTCATGTCCACACCATTCGATGAGAACAACAGCGCCTCTAATAACACCGGCGCTGATACAAACCCCACTTACGACACATGGCAGATGCCCCCGCCACCATCTTCTGTGACTGACCCGAATGCCCCCTCCAGCCAACCGGCATACGCCGAGCAGTACGGCCAGTACAGCCAAGCGCCGCAGCAGGGCTTCCCACAGCAGGGTTTCCCGCAGCAGGGCTACTACCCAGGCCAGCCGGGCCAACCGATGCAGCCTGGACCAACCAAGAACCAGGACAGCTTCTTCGGAAAACTGTTCGATCTTTCCTTCAAACGCTTTGTCACCCTGGACAGTGCCCGACTCGTCTACATCCTCGCACTCATAAGCATTGGCATGTTCTGGCTCATGGGCCTCGTCTTCGCTTTTAGCGCCATGACGGAACTCGCCGATCAGGGCGCAACCGGACTTGGTGTTTTCCTGCTGTTCCTCTACTTGATCTTCGGTACGTTCTGGAGCTTCATTCAGATTGTCGTTGCCCGCCTTGGCATTGAGGCACTGGTGAATCTGTACCGGACTGCTGAAAATACGACCGAGCTCGTCGAGCAGGGCAATGTTGACAGCGATAGGGACGGTCAGAAGGACAACCCGAAGGGCGCTGAGTAAACCTCCGTGTAAACCTTCGCGCTCATTCCAAGCCGCGCCAGAGGCTCACCGGGGGCCTCGGTGCGGTTTTTGTTGTGGTGCCAGCAGAGGAACTCTCCGGGATTTCGCTTACTGCCGGGTTTTTGTGAACGAGTTGCGGTGAGCTTGGTGCTTGGCTCACCGCGGTGTTTCTTCGTCTGATTCCGGCTTGGCCTCCAATCTGGTCTCACTGCACGTGCACGCCAAAACCCGCTATTTAGAGCCAGCTATTCGTCCCTTTTGGGCCGATTAGCTGGACCTAGGTAGCTGGATCTAACTCTGGGGGTTCTCACGGTGGCGTGCCCAAAAAGCGACGAGGTCAACGAGGTAGGGCTGAGGTAGGGCTCTAGCCCCAGAGGTCAGAAGCATTCACGCCGAAGGAATAAAGCGCCCGGCGCAGCAGGGGCAGGGACAGGCCGATGACGCTGGTTTGGTCGCCTTCAATGGAGTCGATGAACCAGCCGCCGAGGGCTTCCAACGTGAACGCGCCGGCGCATTCGAGGGGTTCTCCGGAGTGGGCGTAGGCCTCAATGTCTGCGTCGGAGACGTCGCCAAACCGGATGCGGGTGGACACGGTGTCCACGACCCATGTGCCGTTAAATCCAATGGCGTGGCCGGTGACTAGCTCGGCGGTGCGACCACGCTGGGCCTTCCACCGGCGGATGGTTTCTTCGACGGTGTGGGGCTTGCCTTGGAGGGTGCCGCCCAGAAGCAGCATCGAATCGCAGCCCACCACGATGTCACCGGGGTATTTCGCAGCCACGGCGTCGGCTTTGGCGCGGGCGAGGGTGGTCACAGTCGTGGCGGGGGAGGCATCACCGAGGGAGGTAATGATCGCGTCCTCATCTACATGCGCCGGATGTTGGAGAGGCTCGACCCCGGCGTTGCGCAGAATCATCAGCCGCGACGGGGACTGGGAGGCAAGAACAAGGCGCATTAGAACAACGTCTGCGAGTTAAACGCGGACGGGTTGAACACCACTGGGCCGTGGTTGCGCGTGGCAGGGCGGCCCCACAGGTTGCGGTGGCCACCGCCGGTGCGGGACTTCGCCTCCTGCTGTAGGTCCGTGAGCACCTGGGTCAGCGCGGCGAGTTCTTCCTCAGTGGGGTTGCCCTTCACCACCGTGAAAAGTGGATTGGTCATGCTAGCTCCTAACGCTCCTTATCCTTACGACATCCTTACGACATCCTTGCAGCATCTTTACAGCGGAATGTTGCCGTGCTTCTTCGGAATGGCGTAGACCACCTTGCGTTCAAGGAGGCGCAGCGCTTCGGTGACATGGGTGCGGGTTTGGGATGGTTCGATGACAGCGTCAACGAGGCCGCGCTCCGTGGCAACGTAGGGGGTCAGGTGGGAGGCAGCGTACTCGTCCGCGTCGACGCCGAGTTGCTCGGCGGCAGTTGTGGCATCCGCGAGAGCGATCTGCGCTGTGGGCCATGCAAAGACCATGTCGGCGCCCAGGTCCTTCGAACCCATGAGGACGTAGGACGGACCGATCGCGCGACGGAGGATCACGGTGATCTTGCCCACCTGGGCTTCGGCGTATGCGAATGCAAGGCCAGCACCGTGCTTTGCGGAGGCGAGGTGTTCTTCCTCCTCAGAGGGGAAGAATCCAGGGGAGTCAACGAACTCGACGATGGGCAGGTTGAAGGAATCACACACGCGGATGAAGGCGGCAGCCTTCGTTGCCGCAGCGTGGTCTAGGCAGCCGGCGAGGACGCTCGGCTGGTTAGCCACGATGCCCACGGCACGGCCGGAGATGTGGGCGAAGCCGGTGACAACATTGTCGGCGTAGCCACGGCTGAGTTCCATCAGCCCCTTGTCTGTGATGCGGTTGATCACATCGCGGACATCGTAGGACGCGGCAACGCTGTCCGGGATGAAGGAGTCCAGGTCAGAAGTGTCTGGCTCCGTCGTGTTCTCGTTGAGGGGGGAGGCCGCACGGTTGTTTTCCGGCAGGAATGCCACCAGGTCTCGTACGGTCTGAACCGCCTCAAGGTCACTCGGTGCGGTCAGGTGCGCCATGCCGGTGATCTGGGAGTGAACATCAGCGCTACCCAGGGACTTCGCGGTTGCTACACGGCGTGTCACCTTGGTTACCGCGGACACGGAGGTCAGGTGCATCGTGGCGGTTTTCACCATGACGGTGAGGTCACTCAGCGGCACCAGCAGCGCCGGCAGGGATGCCACTTCGCCGGCGATGATAGAGATTTGCGGCACAACGCCGGAAGCCTCCGTCGCCTTACGTAGAATTCGCGCGGACATCGCGGCGGTGACTACGCCTTCTTGCAGGCGCGCACCCGTCGAGTCATGGATCGCGATGACAGGCACACCCGTCTTAATCGCCAGATCGTAGATTTTCAGGATCTTCTCGGCGTACACCTCCCCCAACTGGCCGTTGAAGATGGAGGAGTCGTGGGCGTAGAAGGTGACCCGTCGCCCGTCGATAAGCCCGTAGCCTGTCACAACACCATCGGTAGCCGGCTTGATGCGATCCAAGCCGTAATCCTCCACGCGGTGGCGCGCAAGCGCATCAGTTTCCACAAAAGTGTCAGTATCCAGCAGCGCCTCAATACGCTGGCGGGCTGTTGAAATACCCTGCTCACCTGCGGAGCGGGCAGCTTCACTGCCCATCGGCTCACGTGCCTCCGCCAAACGATTACGTAAATCCGCAATCTTGCCGGAGGTGGTGGTCATATCGGGTTTCTTATCGGTCATAGCGCCTCAGTCTACGGTTTAGCTGTGAATAGATCAGGTCCTACACGGTCTATCGCGCCGCGCGCCCGCGATGTTTCGCGGATTGCTTATCGACGCCCCCCCTTCGGCCTGCGCCAAAAGTCAGCTTACTTTTGCCCTAGATCAAAAGCCGTGACTCCGGAGAGGCTTGTTGGGTCAAGGCGTGTGGTGATGCCGACCCTGTTCCAAGCGTTGATGGTGACAATAGCCATGAGGAGATCCCGTGCACCCTTCTCACCATGTAGTTCCTCCACGCGCTCCCACAGTGAATCCGGCACAGATTCTTCGCCGTGGATCTTGGTTACTGCATCTGTGAGCTCAAGTGCTGCACGTTCCTTTTCAGAAAAGGCGTCTGGGAAATCAGTCCAGTTCTCGGTTCGGGTGATTTTTTCCTCTGACCAACCGCCCTTTCGTGCATCGCGACGATGCATTGCCAGGCAGTAAACACATTGGTTCAGAGCAGAGGCCCGAAGTTGCACGAGGTGGGAGAAGTCCTTTGCCACGCGCGCACGAACATATGTTTCCAGTCCGAGCATGGGGGCGTAAGCGACTTTTGGAATGGGTTTCCGTTTATGTGTTGCCATGGGGCGACTCTACGCTTCTTGGAGATAGTTGGGCTGGCCCACGTTTACCCATCATGCCCCAACAAGAACTTCGCCTTTTGATCGTTCCAGCGCGCACTGAATTCACTGCCGTTGCCACTGACCGGCACCATCGACCCGTCACGTGGTTCGATGGTGGCGGTGAAGTGTGCGGTGATGCCTTCGGCGGTGGAACGTGTGCGCTCACCCCAGATGAATTCGACGGCGCCATCGGGGGTGGTGGTGACGCTTTCGACGCGGGTGAACAGGGTCATGTCGTCGACCGGTTCGCCGTGGACGTAGAAAGCAATGCCGTCTGTCATGGACGCACCAGTGTGTGCAGGGCGCTCTGCGTCGCCGAGGCCACCACGGAAGATGATCCAGCTGATGGGCGCACACGGGTCGTAGTGGTTCTCAATGTCGCCGATCCAGAAATTGTTGTCATCCCAGTCCCGTGCTGGCATGCGCCCGGGGGCCTCGTGATTCGGGTACTGCTCCCGCGGGTCCTTCGGTAGGGAAGCGCACTTCTCCGGTTTGGGTTTCTCCTCGGTGGATTCGTCGGCCGTGGCTTCTGTCGTGGTGGAATCCCCGGATGCGTCGGCGCTAGCAACAGTGGTGAGCGCAGGCTGGTCGAGGTTCTCATCAGATGTGGTGCAACCGGCGAGCACACCTCCCGCCAGCAGAATGGAAACAGCCAGGGCAGCAACGCGGAATCGGGACTTCATGCTGCACCAGTGTAATGGAGCGCCTGCCCCCTGAGCAGGTTCACAGGCCCCACTCAGCGAAGGCCTCGTTGACCAACGGGTGGCTACCGAATTCAGCTTTCAACCTGCCAACCTGAAAGCTCCACTCTGGTTCGGTGTCCAACGAGCCTACGGCCTCTCGCGCGGTTTTCTGGAGCATCATTATCTGGTCCATCAGCCACTTGACTGTCATGCTGGCCACCGCCATTGATTCCTGGTTCAGCACAACGGACATCAGTTCGCGGTAGTGCACAAATATCACGCTCAACGCCCACACTGGGTCGTACTTCAATCCGACATCTTCCGCGAAGTGTGCCGCCCGGGACGCGCTGGGGGAACCACTGTTGATGATCTCAAAGCCGACGTCGAAACGCCCGAACTGTGTTGCCGCCAGCAGCGTGTAATCCGGGTTTGTAGCTACGGCCTCCACAGACTGCAACACGAAAATGGCGTCGGCGAAGTCCACGCCAGGGCACTGCATGAAAAGACGGAAATTGTCTATGGATGGCTCCTTTTCAAAGCAATAACGGAGATACATCCGCGTACCTTCATCACCGAAGTACTCGCCGGCAGCGTTAAAGAGCATTGTCGGTGAAAATTCCACTGGATCTGCACTATCTAGAGCTGCAGTGACCAGCTTCTCTGCATCCAAAACCATCCCATTTTTCCGGTAGAAGCCCAGCAGCGCGTCATAGTTGCCGCACTCTGCGCACAGTCGCTTGACCTCGTGCATGTCGTCGCGCACCAAGGCAACCTGGATCTCCAGTGGCACGATCTTCTCTGGTTGCTGGGAGCTGCGTTTGTGAGCTTCAGTCATGAGGGCGTCCAATGCATCACTATCTAACAAATCTGCATAATCACTGATGGATGGATGCAGGTAAACACCTGGTGCGAAAACTGCGCCGATAATCCAGTCAATCACGTGGCTTGAAGGTGGCTGGGAGGCTCGGGCCACGGCAACGTGGTGCGCGTACAGCTGCTCCAGTGCCCGCACCACAGGTCCGGTGGGCAGCGCAGTGTGCTGCGTCCAGGTGATGGTGTTGAAAATGAGATTTTCCAGTGCGCATAGGAGCTTAAGCTGGTCATTTTGGTCGGACGTTTGATCAGCGTGACTGCGGATCAGATTTCCCGTGTACTCCAGCTGGCTGGCGATACGTTCCACATTGTCATCGGTGTAGGCCTTTTCGAACAGAACGCGTGTGATTTCAATTTCATATTGCAGCGCCTCATACCCAGGTAATGGCCGGGCGGAGAACGGCAGGATAAGTTGGGTGACTGCTGGTTCTACCAGCGGATTTATGTGCCTCAGCGTATTGAGTACTTTCAGTAGATCGTGCCTGCTCATCACCTCTAGCGTGTTGGTGACCACATCCCTCGTGTCTACCACCACATCGCCATATCGCTGGGTCGGCTCAACCTCGTACTCGTCTTCATTTTCATCGAGCAGCCGGGCACTCAATGCCCATTCGGGCTGCCGTATTAACCGCAGCGCCACCGCCACTGCATGCTTGCACCATGTGTGCGGCACGGGGCAGGTGCATTGCACGTCGAGCCGATCCGCCACATTTGCACCGTCGTCCAGCACAAGGCTGAAAATAACCACCCACACATCCGTGCCCACTACCTGAGCGACAAAAGAGGACCCCTTTCGCGCCAGTGCAGTCATCTCAATATTTAGGATTTCATCGGCCCGCTTGAAGCTTTGCGCATCGGCTAACGCTTCAATACCCGCCTCGCCGAGGCCCTGGATATGTTCCACCACGTTCGCTTTCATGCCTTTCACGCTACAGCGCAGGTACGACATGGGTTCTGAACTGTGTGAACGGGGGTGTTGCTTATCGGCGAAGCCAGGGGTATTCCACGCTAGCCCTGCAGCAACTCGCGGAGGCTCTTGCGTGCCCGATGCACGCGAACTTTGGTAGCAGACAGCGATGAGCCTTGGTGTTCGGCGATTTCAGCGAGGGTGAGACCGGCGATTTCGGCGAGGATGAGGGCTTCGCGGGAGTCGTCGGGGAGGGAAGCCAGCGCGGTACTCAATGCGTCATTATCCGCAATAGCTTGTTCAAACTCGGCGACGGGATCGGCGATGTCGAAAGAGGGGGAGGCTTCTGATTCGGAGTCGCGCGGTGCGTCGAGGGAGACCGTTGGCTTGCGGCGACGCACAACCTCCAACGCGGTGTTGGAGGCAATGCGATACATCCATGTGCCAAAACCAGAATCACCGCGGAACGTGGGCAGGTTTTTCCATGCCAGGTACAGTGCCGCGGTGAAGGCGTCCTCCGCATCGTGGTGGTTGGTGGTGATGCGCAGGCAGACGTTGAAAAGTTTTCCTTCGTGCAGTTTCACCAGTTTGGCGAAGGCGGATTCATCGCCACCTTTCGCGTTCTGGAGAAGCTGGGACTCGGACATGACTACTTTCAGTGGGAACCGGGATGAACAAGTTACGCAAAAGAATACTGCAACATTGTTGCGCCGGGTGGAAGTATGGGTGGGTGCATGCCGTGGCAGGGGCACCCTTTACATGTCGTAGTCCCCGCTCAAGCCGGAATCCGGGCCAGCATCGGAACCGGAATCAAAGCTCGAATCAAAGCCGGAGGAGAAGTCCGTGCCCAACTCAGATCCCAGGTCAGCGCCCAGGTCCGGGTAGTCGAGGACGGGAGAATCGGAGGTGTCCGTGGAATCTGTCTCCGAAGATTCAACCGGCTCGGCGCCGGAGCCCGCGGAATCAGAATCCAGGGCGCCGGCGTCCGTGTTATCGGTGTCCTCCTCCCCCGCGAAGGGGTCAAAGGTGTCCAGGTCGAAGGGGTCTTCGGTGGTGGGGACGATGTCCAGGTTGTCCCACTCTGGCCATTCGTCGGTGGTGAAGGCTGTGTGGAGGGCGCGTTCAACGAGTCCTTCGGGGACGGGTTCTTGGTTCATCATTGCGGCCTCCTTTCAGCCGGATTCGCTCTAAAGTGTCGCAAAGTACGGAGGGTACGCGGGTCACGTCAGAAGGAATCAGTGTAGTCAGTGTCCAGGTTATCTGCCGGGTTGTTCAGGTCCGTGTCAAGGGTGTTGTCCAGGGAGCCTGAGGCATCCTGCGGGTTGATGTAGTCGGCTACAGAGCCCAGACCGCCAGCGTAGTCACCCGCCTGGATCACGGTTTCGAGGATGCCGTCGTTGTTGTCCAAGTCGGAGTGGATTTCATCAAAGTTGCCATCTCCATTGAGGTCAACCAGTTTGGTGTTTGCGTAGCCGTCGCCGTCAGTGTCGAGGGAAACCTGATCAACGTAGCCATCCCCGGTGGTGTCTTTGTACACCACATCGGTGATGCCGTCGCCGTCGATGTCCACGCGGGATTCGACCACCTGGCCGTCCTCAATCAAGTCCTGTTGGAAGGTAGTGTTGGTCTTCGCGTCGACGTAGGCCACCGTGTCAGCAGCGCCGTCGTTGTCCGTGTCCACGGTGTAGGCCACGGTGCTGCTGTCGACCATCTCGCGCTGGGTTTCAAAGGTGCCGTCACCGTCGGCGTCAATCTCCTCGAGGGTGATGTCGCCCTTGCCGTCCAGGTGGAAGACGTGTGCGTTGCCGTCGTGGTCAACACCGTGGATGAGGTCGTTCGTGCCGTCCGCGTCGATGTCGCGTGCACTGAGGTAGCCGAAGTCTTCCGGGTTGAGCTCTGGGAGGTTGATGTTGTTGTCGCCGCTCATGATGGGTTCCTTTCTCAAGGGGTTGTGGTTGCTTACATATCTTTAGATGCGGCTGGCGCCCGGATGGTTACATCCAGGCGCCAATTATTTTTTAGAAGGTTCTTTCCGCAGGTTAAAGCAGATTGTGATACTCCAGCCACTCCACGGCTTTCTCCGGGGAGGCGAAGTCACGGGATTCAATCACCAGTCCGGTTTCAGCGTTGGCGTAGTGGAGGCTGGCAGAGGCGTCGTTGTCCTTCGTGGCAATGGCGGCTGCGTTGCCGTTGTCGCCGTTGACTGGTTCAGCGTCAGATTTATCGGTGTAGCGGCCCTGTTCAATGAAGGCTTTTTCGCGCGAACTGTCCTCCGTGTTGTATGCAAACGTGATGCGCGGGGAGTCGTACGGGCTCGTTGCCTTGAAGTACTGCACGTTATCGCCGGTGAATTTCACTTCGCAGGAAATTGCGGTTCCGGTGAGGTTGATAATGGACGAGTCACGGCGGTTGCATGTGCCAGCCTCGCTGCGCAGGGATTCCGGCAGTGCGTTGAGCACGTCCTCACCAGTTTGCTGTGCGGGAGCTTCCTCGGTCGGCTGGTTTTGCCCGGTGGTCTCCGTCGTTGCGGTTTCCTGCGGTTCCTCGTTGGGCTTTTCGCTTGACGACGATTTGGCGAACATCACAATCGCCCCCGCCAACGCCACAATGGCAAGAAGCGCACCTACAGTGATGCCGATGATCTTGCCGTTCGACTTCTTGGCGGACGTTGCCGAAGCCTGAGACTGATACGCGGACATCGGCTCCGTCATCGGTCGCTGTTGCTGTCCCGCCGGTTGGGGTGCTGGCTGCTGCGGGGTTGGTGCGGCAGTGGTGTGCAGTCCGGTGACGATGGGGCCCACTGCGGAGATAGCACCTTGGGCAACCACCATCTTCGGGTCATCCAGGGTGGCAACTGGGCCGAGTGCCTTTATTTCTTCCTGCACCAGCGGAACACGGGAGGAACCACCGGTGAGGTAAAGGGCCTTGAGGTCGTGTGGGTTGTTAATCCCCGCGTCGATAAGCGTTGCACGTGCGAGGTCAACGGCGCGCTGGACGGGGTGACGGATGATCTCTTCAAACTCGGAGCGAGTGAGCTGAAGGCGGATCGTTTCACCATCGCCGGGGACGGAGATGGTGGCCGTCGGGTGCTCAGACAACAGCTCCTTAGCGCGACGGATGCTGTCTTCTACCGCGTGGCGGTCAGACAGCGGTGCGCGGCGGCGGAGGTATTCGAGGTGCTCCGGGTGATCATCCTCAAGTTGCTGGTCCACCCAACGGCGGATGAATGCGTCGAAGCTCTTACCACCGAGGGTGTTGTCGCCACGGGCGGCGATGATGTGGAAGGACCCGTCCGGCTGCACCTGCAGCGCAGCCACGTCAAGGGTGCCACCACCGAAGTCGAAGACGGCAATCTTGTCACCCGGTTCCAATGGGGAGTTGGTGGAGTAGTACTGCGCAGCAGCCTTTGGCTCCGAGACAGTGCGGATGGTGGTGGCGTTGAGGCCGAGTTTCTCCGCGGCGTCCAGCAGCACCTTCACTTCCGCATCAGACCACGCTTCCGGGTGGGTGAGCACCAGCTCGCTCGGACGCTGATCGTTGTGTTCGCGGGAGGCGCGCTTCACCACAGAATCCAAAATCGCAGCAACCGGGGTGGAGGCCGGCACGTCATAGCCATTGATCTGGAATACCTGCTGTGGCACCACGCGCTTCGGTGAGGCCAGGAACCCGTCTGGGTTGTCCTCCGCTTTATTCAGCGCCACATCACCAGTGTCCACGTGGTCCGGTGTTTCGATATACACCGAAGACGTCATGGTCATCCGGTCATGGGAGAGGTTCACAGCCTCAACCCCACCGCGCGTCGGGTTTGTGTGTGCCGCCGCGGTGTTGGATGTGCCGAAGTCGATGGACAAAATCCAGTCGTTGGACATGTCGGGTCCTTCCTACTTTGTTTCCCGCATGGGAGCCTAGCTGTTTGCCGCGGAGCTCGTGGGAGTGCCCGCGCTCGTCGGCGCTTTTTGCAAAATGAGGTACTGGGCAGCCATGGCCTGGGAGAGCTGGAGCTTCGGGTCCATGGTGGTCTTGCCATCGTCGCTGCCTTCCACAGCATCCGGGTCCTTATCACCCTCGTAGGCGCTGGACTCGGCAAAGTAGTTCTCATACACCAGGTAGCAGGTGTACACGGTGCCTGTGCTACGGCTGTCCTGCCAGCACTCCATACCTGGAACTTCCTGTGGCGGGTCCCACGGCTGGTGGTTCAGATCCGCGCCCAAGGCGTGCATGGTAGCCAGGATGAGCTTCGCGCCCTCTGGGTTCTTGGTGCGGTAGAGCGTGGTTTCCATATCAGCCATCGCTTCAACCTGCGCCTGGTCAATCATGGACAGGATCTCCGGGACTTCCTTGTAGCCGCCGGCCATGCCGCGCGGTTCCAGGGCCATCGGCAGACCACCCAGGGCACGGACGGACTCATCCCTCGGAGCCATGACCGTGTACTTCAAAATGTCCTTGGGGTCCAGCGCCGGCCACTCATCAGAGAAGCCATAGCCAGCCGCGGTCTTGTGGGTCTTCAACGTATCCAGGATGGGAACCTGTTTGGTGAAGAACTCGGAAATGTACTCTCCCTGCCACTTCTTTGTCTCTGCGTCCGCATTGTCATCAGAGGCAAAAGCGGTGGACATCAGCAGGTACTCCTTGTGCACCGTCACGGCGTCCACACTCTTGCCGTCGTCAGTGCGCACGACAGTGGCATCGTTGTAGTTCGGCAAATCTTCCACGGTGCCCGGCCTGTGCGGGTCATCCTCAAAGAAGTACATGGAGCCTTCCTTGAGATTGGTCTCCGAAATCGCGTCGGCAGCCTTTTGTGCGCTTTCCGGGTCCTCAAAACGGAGGACAAAGTTACCTACGCCACGGTCAGGTGAACCATCATCAGCAAGGTAGGCGTAACCAACCAGGAACTTATCGCCCAACGGGGCCAGGCGGTCACGGGTCACCTTGGGCAGGTCCAGGCTGAGGGAATCAAAATTCCACAGACGACGGCTCGCTGTACCGCGCTTGAAGTCCTTATTCACCTCATATGGCAGCAAGGTGTTGTTAGCCAGCAGTGTGATTTCAGCGGAGGGGCCCAGGCCATCGTCCGTCTCAGGCCAGCCCTTGTGTGGCTCGGTGGAGTAGGAGCCGGTGTCAAGCTCCGGGCCAGGTTGGTCCAATACCTCATCCGTGGTTGGTTCAGCTGGGCCATCGCCACTCTTGCCGGCGATGTCCAGGACAGAGCAGCCGGTGCTAAACAGTGCGGTCACGGTGAGTATCGCTGCGAGGGGGAGAGCAGTGCGCTTTCTCATCAGTCTTTCTTTCTACGTTCCTACAGGGGTCTTGTGGGTACAACCCTTAGACGGGGCGAGGAAGCAAATGGTTACATCCTATTTCTTGGGTGCCTGCTCCAGGATCAGGTACTGGGCAGCCATGATCTGAGAGAGCTTCGTCTTTGGGTCCTTCTCCTCCGCATCCGGTGCGGCGGACGTGGTGATCTCAGACTTAAGTGGATCGAATTCCACGACGCTGGCCTGCGCAAAGTAGTTCTCATAGCGCAGGTAGCAGAAGTAGTGGGTCCGTCCGTCCTCCGCTGAGCTGTAGCAGCTGGTGCCGGGAACGTTCTGCGGTTCGTCGTAAGGCTCGAGTGCGGTGAGGGTGCCCGAGTTTGCGTCGATAGCCTTGTAGGTTGCCTCGATGAGGTCAGCGTTGGCCGCATTGGCGGCGCGAAGCAGCGTGGTTTCAGCGGTGGCTGCGGCTTCGACCTTGGCGTTGTCGTGCATCTTGAGCATTTCGGGGACTTCCACGTATTGGCCGGCGAGCTGCCGAGCATTCAACGCCATGGGGACCCCACCGACAGCCTTTTCATCCTCTGGTTTCATCACGGTGTACCGCAAAATATCATCCGGATCTGGGGCCGGCCATTCATCGGATTTACCGTAGCCTTCGGAGGTCTTGTGCGACGGAATCAGGTCAATGAGGGGGAGCTGCTTGTCCGCGAAGTTCTTCGCGTACTCCACCATCCAGTCCATCGCATCTGGCCCAAGCTCAATGGGATTGCCTGCCGTATCCATGCGAGCATTGCTGGTGTAGGTGAACAGGAGGTACTCATCCTTGGGAATGAAAGCTCTTTGGACGCTGCCGCGCTCATCCTTCACCGCACGGATCTTGTCATTGCCGGGAATTGTGACATTTTCCAGCGGATAGTGCTCATCCGTGCTGTAATCAGTGCCACCTTCAGCCAGGTACGCCTCATGCAGGAGGTTCGCTGCTTCCTCGGCGGCCTCCGGGGACACGAAACGGAGCACTGAGTTCTCTGCGCGCGCCGTGGAATCCGTGTTGCTTGCCATATGTGAATACCCGGTCAGGTACGACGGCTCGAGGCCGGTCACCTTTTCCTGAATCTGCTTGGGCAAGAGTTGAAGGAACAACCCAAACTTGGATTGACGCTGCGGTGCGCGGCCAAGGGTGAAACTCTCATCCACCTCGTACGGCAGCAGAGTCTGACCGCCGATGAGCGTGGTTTCCGTAATCGGGCCAAGCTCCTCCCACGAATCCTCAGGCCAACCCGAATGGGGCTCAGCCCTGTATGAACCGGTGTCGTACGCGGGTGCCATGGACAGGGAATCCTCAGTGGATTCACCCGGTGCGCCGTCCCCGCCCTTCAATGGGAGGTCACAGCCGGTCAAAAGCAAGGCACTCGCAACAGCGGTTGCGGCGACAGTGAGAAATTTAGAGGACACGGGGAAAACCTTTCTGCTTTAACGGAGCGAATGTGCGCTACACACCCCGCACGCCACACAAGAAGGCCAACCGGGGGAGTAACGCGTTCACTCTGTTAGATGAGTGCGCATGCCGAAAGGTTACATAAGTTTTCTCGTGCACCAGGTCGTGCACCCGTGGAACGGGCAGAAGATATACTTCCCTCTAGTTTTCATCGACGTCCCATCACCGTGTTCCGGAAAGGCCCCGCTCAGTGTCCGATCAATCCGATCAGCCCCAGGCCCCCACGAAAGGCCCGCGCGAAGAAGCGACGCTGTGGATTGAGCGTGTGAGCGAGAAGATTCTCAACCCCTACGGCCGAGAGAAGTATGGCGAGTATGCCAAGGCGCTGGCCACAGCGGAAAACCAGGTGAACACGGTGATCTTGGTGGGGGAAGTGGGCCGTGGCAAGAGCTCCCTTGCCAATGCACTGGTGGGCCGACGAGGCGTCTCGCCGGCCGGAGCAGATTTCACTACCGTCATCCCGGTGGCGCTGACCCTGCCCACGGAAGACCTCGCGGCTGGGCAGGCGGCGTTGATGTCGGCGGACGGGGCGGTCGTCGTTAAGCCAGAAGAACTCGCGCAGCGCGTCGACCGTGCGGCGCAGCACTTCGATGACTTTGTGCCCACCCGCGCCCACGTTGCGCTGGAGACCTCCATGATGGGCGAGGCTGTGGTCATTGACGCGCCGGGCGTGGGCGGGATTTCCTCGATGGATTCGGCGGTGCACGCGGATTCGGAGCGTCAGGCCAGTGTGGTTGTGGTGGTCACGGATGCGTCGACCCCATTGACTAAACCGGAGATGGACTTCCTCGCGCGTGCGCACGCGACAAACGGCAACGTGGTGGTTGCTGTGACGAAGACGGATAAAAATACCACGCGCTGGCGTGAGATTGTGGAGGAAGACAAGGCTCTGATTGCCACGCACCTAGATGAACCCATTCCGGTGATTGGCGTGTCCTCCCTGATCCCGTTCGTGGGTTTGCATACGTCGGATAGCGTGATCGACGATATTTCGGGCCTCGGCGAACTCCGCGCCGAGATCAGTGAGCGCTTCGCCCGCGCACAATCCATCCCGGTGACCAAGGGCCTCAAAGTGGTGCTGGAGGGCCTGGAAGATGTGGATAAACAGATCCACCGCGACATTGAGGATGTACGTGAAGCGGAGAAGCTCCTGCCGGATCTGACCAATGATCTGGCGCGACTGGAGGATCTGCAGCGCACGAGTAAGGAATGGGAGCGCTTCTTCTACTCCGATCTATCCCTCATGCGCACACGCGCGATGGAGCGCCTGGACGGCGATGTGCAAGCGGTGAAGAAGAAGTGGACCGACTTCATTGCCAAACACGGTGTGAAGCTCTTGCGCAAGGACCCGCAGCACTTCACGCGCCTCATGGAGGAAGACTTCCAGCGTGCGGTGGTGGCTACCGTGGATTCCTTTGGCTGGGAGGTGGAAACATACCTGCGGGAGAAGTTCGGGGCTTCCCACATTCCGGATGAAATCATCGGGGACGTGCGCGCACAGCTGAGTTTGGGGGAACTGCATACCTCGGAGCTGCAGAACTACATGAAGGACACCTTCGACCCGATGATGCTCATGATGGGCTTTTCTTCCGGTTCCACCATCGGCGGTTTGCTTGGTGCGGTGTTGGTGCCGGGCGTGGGCATTGTGGCCGGTGCCGGCTTCGTGGCCATCACATTCGGTTACCGCGCTATGCGCCAGGGCAAGTCCCACCTGCAGAATTGGCTGCGGGAAGCAGCTAACGCCGCGCAGAAGAACACCGGCAATGCGCTGCAGACCTTCATTGCTATTGCCCAGCCGCGCATTTCCATCCGCTACTCCGAGTTCTTGGCGCAGGAGATCAAGGCGACCCAGACACGCATTAGAAAGATTGAGCACGATAAGAACAAGGCCGCTGAAAAGCGCGACCGGGAGCTGGCACAGCTAAACACGAACCTTAAGGCCGTGCAGCGTTCTTACCGCGATGCCGAGATTTTGCTGCGTAAGATCGCGGCGCAGGAGATGGTGTAAATGGCCTCTATCCTCGACCTTCTGCTTTCACAGCTCCAGGGTTTATCTGCCCAGTCACCGGAGTTGGCCCAAGCCTGCGCGCCATTGACTGCGCGGGTGAGTACCCCGCCGCGCATCGTCATTGTTGGCCGCCTCAAGGCCGGCAAGTCCACGCTGCTCAATGCGCTCGTGGGCGCCCCCGTGGCGGAGACCAAGGCGCTGGAAGCCACGAACGTGGTCACCGTGTACCAGTACGGCGCGCCAGATCGCGCGGAAGCGATGCTGCGCAACGGCCAGC
>NZ_VXKH01000012.1 GCF_008693065.1 Corynebacterium tuscaniense
CGTGCCTGCCATCGCGTGCGCCGCCGCCACGGAATCCACCACGTTCGCCGCCGCGACCTTGCCGTTCAGGTAACTGTGCAGCCCCGGCGAATCCAGCCCAACATAGTCCGTGGCCACGACCGCGTACCCCTCGTCGAGCCAACGGTTGAGGTACTCCGCATCACGCGCCGATCGTGCGTTTATCGACGGCGCACACTCATCCCCCAACCCCACCGTCCCATGCGCCCACGCCAGCACCGGCCAACCGTCCTCGGGTTTCTCCCCCTTGGGCAAGAACACTGCTCCGGTGCTCGTCGCTGGTTGTCCGTGCTGATCCACCGTCGTGTACGCCACCCTGAACTGCTTCGATGCGCTGCTCAACCCCGCTCGTGGGTCCAGGGGCACCTCCGCCAAGACGGTGCCGGGCTCACCACTGGGCGCCACCGCTGGCAGACCACTGCGGTACACCGCTGTTTCGCGCGGAGCCACGTCCCGCATCGGCTCCCCCGCCTTCACCGAGGACATCGGCGTCAGATCCGCCACCGACCCAAATGGTGTGGCCGCCGCCTCCGGCACCAAACCCGTCACCCCGAGGCCAATGGTCAAGCTGACCGCAGCCACCGTCGATAAGCTTCTGCGCATATTTCCACCCTTCTAGATTTTGTGCACGAAATTTTCTTTCTTTGTACCCAAAACCCGGCGCGCGCGAGGTCACTTTGCACAACCCCGCCTCAAACTGCGAATCAAAGTCCGAAAGATGATGAACACTTTGACAGTTTCGTTCACAGTGTGGACCGGCCAGGCCCCTTCAGCCACGTTAAAGATCCAAGCCGGCCTCCAACGCGGCGACGGCGAGGAGGGTGCGGTTGGTTATCCCTGTTTTAACAAAGATGCGTTTGAGGTACGTGCGCACGGTCTCGGGTTCCACGACGAGGGCGGCGGCGATATCGCGATTACTCATGCCACGGGAAAGGAGGCGTATGACCTGGCGTTCACGGTCACTGAGGGGCACACGCAGGAGCGCAGCGCGGGTGGTGTTCTTGTCATGTGCCTGGGACTGCATTGTGTCGAGGACCCGGCGCGCCACTTCGGGGGCTAAGCACGCATTACCCTCAAGAACTGCGTCAATGCCGGCGAGTACATCGCGGGGCGAGCAGTTCTTCAGAAGGAAGCCGGCGGCACCGAGCCGTAGTGCGGGTTCGACGTAGCGTTCCTCGTTGAATGCGGTGAAAACAATTACTTTCGTCTTCTGGGTATCTACCGCGCCGAGGACCCCCAGCCCGTCCAGTTCGGGCATGCGCATGTCCAGGAGCGCAACAGCGGGTTGGCGCAGGTTGATTTGCCGGACGGCCTCCGCACCATCGCTGGCTTCGCCGACCACATGGAGGTGCTCGGTCAGGTCGATGGCGCGGTGGTAGATGGTGCGGAGTTCGGAGTTGTCATCCGCAAGCACAATGGTGTGACGGGTCATGCTTGTACTTGCGTTTCAGGCGTGACGGGAAGGCAGACCTCCGCGCTAAACAAGCCGTCCACGCAGCCCCACCGCGCGCTCCCGCCGAGGGCTTCCGCGCGAGCCGTGAGGTTCATCAATCCTCCGCCCCGGGCTGGATCGACGGCGTTTGTACAGCGCACCACCCATTGCCCGTCACAGTGTTCAAAATGCAGGGCGCATTGCTTGTTAGCGCCATATTGCCTCACATTCCTCACCATCTCCTGCACAATTTGCACGGGTATCTCACCTCCGGGAATTGAACCGTGGACAGTGATGTCTAAACCAGCAGCCCGGTCGGCAGCGATGACCTCGTGGATGGTCAGCGCAGCGGTGGATTCAAGCGAACCACCCGAGCTTTCCCCGCTACCGGTGTAGGCCTCCACGATCTGACCCAGCGCGGTAAAAGCGGCTTCGGCATGCCGGTCAATGCGGGTGAGGCAGTCTTGAATCCCCGCGCTCTGGGCCACCTGTGGTGACATCAGTAACAGCCCTGTTTCGGCCCGGATGATAGACAGGCTGTGGCCTATGCCGTCATGCAGTTCACGGGCGGTATGCTGCGCAAACGCGACTTCGGTTTCGCGGGTATCCAGGTGCCGCTGGTGGCCCTCGGCCTCAGCGATGATCAGGCTGACCAGCACTGCCACCGGTGCAGCGCCCAGTACCCCGACACCGTCGACAGCGATGAGCTCAATTGCGATGACTGCGACCCACAGGGCAGGCAGCCAGCGCCGGATGGCGCGCCAATGTTCAACCGCGATGGGGATGAGGCTCCACGAAAAAGCAATGAAAGGGTCATTGATACTGCCGAGCGACCAGCCCACAACCGTCGCGACAAACACCACCACCGGAACCGCCCGTGGCCACCGTCTTCTCAGCGCAACCGCAACCGCAACACCAACGCACAGCGCAACACTGCCCACGGTGTAACCCCCACGCGGGAGCCAAAGCCAGGTGGTGATGAGGGTGGCCACGGAGGCGTCGATAAGCAATGAAAAGCGATTCATCATTGAGCCAGAAGAGAAAGCAACGAGAAGGAGTTCATCCCTGCATGCAGCAGAAATGACAGAACAATACCACCCTTCCAAGCGATCAGCCCGAAACCAAGCCCTGCAAAAATATGCGGCACCACAAACACCAACTCGGCAGCTGTCAATCCATCGGCGTGCACCAGTCCGAAGATGAGCGATGACGCAGCAATCACCCACACAGGCGACCACCAACGTAGAAACAGTCGCATCAAAAGCGCGCGGAAGAACAACTCCTCCCCCAGAGGGCCGGCAACACCCATCCACAACAGGCTGATCGGCGCCGGAAGACGTGAGAACACATCACCCACTGCGGCATCGTTGCGCAACACATAATCGTCCAACCCCAGGACGCCGTGCAGCACGCTGAAAACCAGACTGCCCACCAGCAGCGCTCCGAAGAAAAGCCCCAAAGCTTTGAGCATTATCGACGGTCCCCGCACCACCTCTCGCACACCCCGCGCATCATGCCTAATCACACCCCAAAACGCCCACACCCCAACGCACGCGATGAACACATTGGCCGGCGCAGCAACGGGTGGTTCAACGCGTAAGAAATAGCCGCGCACACCCCACGCCACATACACAGTGGCAAAAACCCACATCCCCGGCGTAATCCGTGTCGACGCGAAAGCCGGAATCCATTGCGCATTGAGCTTCTTCACCATGGATGTCAGCTAACCGGCCGCCCTCCCGCGTCGGCGTCCCCCGAAAGGGGACAATTTCTAAGTCTGGTACGCGCAGGCGGGGGTCGGGGAGAATGCGGAAACCCGCCAGCCAATCACGGCTGACGGGTTCCACGTGCTGTGGAGCATAGGAGAATCGAACTCCTGACCTCCTCCTTGCAAGGGAGGCGCTCTACCAATTGAGCTAATGCCCCTTTGTTCCGAATTGGTGGGCCTAGCAAGAATCGAACTTGCGACCTCATCGTTATCAGCGATGCGCTCTAACCGACTGAGCTATAGGCCCGCTCGGAACTTCTAGAACATTACCCAGGCGACCCGCACAAACACAAATCGCCTGGTTAGCGTCCTAAACTGCGTGTGTTTTTCGGTTGTTAGCCAGCTGCACGTCAACGCCACCGACAAGTCCGGTGAGGGCGTTGTAGATGTAGGCGGTGAGCGGGGCCAGTAGTGCCACGAACATCACGCCGATGGCGCCGAGGAGAGCGGCGATCGCGAGGACGAACGGGAAGTTAATCGCCGTGTCCCCACCTACGCCGCTGATCAGGGAGTTCATGGAGTCGACGACGCCGAAGGCGTCGACGGCTATGTACAGAATTGTTACCGCGATGAGCCACGCGGCGAAGCCGACGAGCGCCATGCAGATGCTGATTTTGAAGGCGCTCATCGGGTCGACCTGCGTTACGGTCACTTTGCGTGAAGCCATGGGTTACTCCTTAGATTCCGAAGCAGACTCCGCCGGTGCGGACTCGGAAGACGTGGGAGCAGCACCCGCCACGTCCTCGAGGGTCTTTTCGCCCTTGGCTACTGCGGTGGCTTCTTCTTCGCCTTCGTCTTCGACGTTGACGTCGATGGCCAGCAGGTCAACACCGTCGGCAAGATCCACGAGGCGGACGCCCATGGTGGCGCGCGAGGACGGGCGGATCTGGTTGACTTCGGTGCGGATGACGCCGCCGGCGGAGGTGATGGCGAAGATCTGGTCGTCTTCTTCCACGGCCAGGGCGCCGATGAGCTTGCCGCGCTTCGGGGTGTACTTGAAGGTCATGACACCAAGGCCACCGCGGCCTTGCGGGGAGTATTCCTCGATCGGGGTGCGCTTGCCGTAGCCGCCGGAGGTGGCCACGAGGAGGTAGTCGCCGTCCTTAACGGTGGTCATGGCCAGGAGTTGGTCGTCGCCGCGGAAGCGCATGCCCTTCACGCCGGCGGTTGCGCGGCCCATGGGGCGCAGCTGGTCATTGTCCGCGGTGAAGCGGATGGCCTGGCCCTGTTCGGAAACGAGCAGGATGTCGCTGTCTTCGCTGACCAGGGATGCACCGATGAGGGCGTCGCCTTCGTTGAGGTTGATGGCAATGAGGCCGGCGGAGCGCGCGGACTCGTAGTCGGTCAGCCGGGATTTCTTCACACGACCGTCGCGGGTGGCCAGGACCAGGTACGGGGCGTCCTGGTAGGTCTGGATTTGGATGATCTGCGCGATCTTTTCTTCCGGTTGGAATTCCAGCAGGTTGGCCACGTGTTGGCCGCGTGCGGTGCGGCCGGCCTCCGGCAGTTCGTACGCCTTCAACCTGTAAACACGGCCGAAGTTGGTGAAGAAGAGGATCCAGTCGTGGGTGGAGCAGATGAAGAAGTTCTTCACCACGTCGTCCTGCTTCAGCTCAGCGCCGCGCACGCCCTTGCCGCCGCGTTTCTGCGACTTGTAGGCGTCCACCTTGGTGCGCTTGGCGTAGCCAGTGGAGGTGATGGTGACCACGACGTTTTCGCGCGCGATGAGGTCTTCCTCGGTCACATCGCCGGTTGCGGCGACGATTTGGGTGCGGCGTTCATCACCATGCTTATCGACGACCTCCTTCAGCTCCTCCGCCACAATCGCCCGCTGACGCTCCGGCTTGGCCAGGATGTCTTTGTAGTCGGCGATCTCGGCCTCAATGGCGGCGAGGTCATCAACGATCTTCTGGCGTTCCAGGGCTGCCAGGCGGCGCAGCTGCATGGCGAGGATGGCGTCGGCTTGGATCTCGTCAACGTCGAGAAGCTTCATCAGGCCTGCGCGTGCTTCGTCGACCGTTGGGGAACGGCGAATGAGGGCGATGACCTCGTCGAGCATGTCCAGTGCTTTGACCAGGCCGCGCAGGATGTGCGCGCGCTTTTCCGCTTCGTCGAGGCGGAACTGGGTGCGGCGGACGATGACCTCGATTTGGTGGGCCACGTAGTAGCGCAGCATTTGGTCGAGGCGGAGGGTGCGGGGCACGCCGTCCACAAGCGAAAGCATGTTGGCGCTGAAGTTGGATTCCAGCGGCGAGTGCTTGTACAGGTTGTTCAGCACAACGCGCGGCACGGCGTCGCGCTTGAGGGTGATCACGATGCGCATGCCCACGCGGTCCGAGGACTCGTCCTCGATCTTGGAGATGCCGGTGAGCTTGCCCGCGGAGACCTGCTCGGCGATGCCGGAGATGAAGTTATCCGGGTTGACGTTATACGGCAGCTCCGTGATCACGATGACCTGGCGCGTGCCCACTTCCTCGATCTCGCTGACACCACGCATGCGGATGGAGCCGCGGCCGGTGGTGTAGGCATCCTTGATGCCCTGGTCACCGACTATGAGGCCGGCGGTTGGGAAATCCGGCCCCTTGACGCGTTCCATGCACGCATCCAGGGTGGTCTTCTCATCCGCGTCGTGGTTGTCCAGAATCCAGTAGATGGCCTCCGCCAGCTCGCCCAGGTTATGCGGCGGGATGTTGGTGGCCATACCCACGGCGATACCGGAAGAGCCGTTGAGCAGCAGGTTCGGAACACGGGACGGCAGCACGTCCGGCTCCTGCGCCTTGCCGTCATAGTTCGGGGAGAAATCGACGGCGTTCTCACGGATATCGCGCACCATCTCCATGGACAGTGGCGTCATCTTGCACTCCGTGTAACGCATGGCCGCCGGGCCGTCATTACCGCGGGAGCCGAAGTTACCTTGGCCGTCTACCAGCGGGTAGCGCATGACCCACGGCTGGGCGAGGCGCACCAGCGTGTCATAAATAGCGGAGTCACCGTGCGGGTGGAACTGACCCATCGTGTCAGACACCGGGCGCGCGGACTTTACATAAGAACGCTCCGGGCGGTAGCCGGAGTCATACATTGCGTAGATGATGCGGCGGTGCACCGGCTTCATGCCGTCGCGCACGTCAGGTAGTGCGCGGCCGACGATGACGCTCATGGCGTAGTCGATGTAGCTGGTCTGCATCTCCTCATTGATGTCAATGGGGAGGATGCGGTCGCCGGCCTCACCGCCGAAGATATCGTCACTCAAGGTGTTGGCCTTTCGGTTAGAGATAGATCCTCTAGGCAGTTTACGCGCCTTCTGCGCCTTTGGGCCCACGCCATACGGTATCAGAGTGATACCATCGCTCCATGGCTATGACGCTCAGGTTGTCCGCTGAAGAGGATCGCGCCCTCGTTCTACTCGCCAGTGCGTGGGGTTGCAGCAAGCAAGAAGCAGCGAAGCGCGCCATCGCCATTGCCGCCTCCAGATTGCTTGACGACGCCTCCGTGCACTCCCTCGCCCAACACACCATCCCCGGCCGCCCCGCCTTGGCCGCCCGCATCCGCCGGGCGCGGCCGCATGAGGCGGAGTAAAACGCTGAGCCGATGACTCCCCTTAGTCCCGAACAACTGCTCATCATCGCTGATGAGGCCTGCGCGAAGTGGTCCACCGCCGTTCGTAGTTTCTCCGCTATCTGCGCTGCCGCTGCCATCCCCGGCGCACGGATCGAAGGCATCCCCGTCTTCGACTCCCCCACCGCAGCCGCCACTGCTCTTGCCCGCGGCATCGAACGCCTGGAACCGCTCACGGCTTTTAACAAGGAGTTCGCCATTGTCGCCGCGGAAATCTACCTGCGCCGCTAACACCGGCTGGTACACCTGATCACTTTCAGCGGCAATCTCTCCGGGGTAAGATCCCTGGCATGAAGAAGCTCACGTCTACTGCCCTAGCAGCCGCACTGTCCGCGTCCCTCTCCGCATCCCTGCTGGTCGCCCCCACCGCTGTAGCTGCTGAGCAGACCACCAGCAGCTCCACCGACTCCGTACGGAAGAACAAGGACAATGCCGGGGAACTTCCACCGGGAGTGGAGCTGCCGGAACAGCCACCATTTGGCAGCGCCTACACCGGTCTCGCACCACTGTCCCTGTTCCTCGCCTTCGCCGCCACAGCAGGTGTGCTGGTGCTGGTCGCCCAGATCCCGCCGGTAAAGGCAGAGTTGGATCGCCTCAAGGAGCAGTTCCTCCCACCGCAGCAGCCTCAGAACCGCTAAATCCCCAGATCTCCCGGGCCCCACATACCCCCGTGTGGCGTATCCACGATCAGCCTGTTACATTTGTTGCTGTTGTGGTTGCAGTGACTGGTGTGAAATAGCCTAGTGGAACTGTGGCGGAAGAACTGCAACTTAACCTTTCAGTCCCGCTGGCCGAGTTGGTCAGCGGGACTTTCTCGTGCAGCCCCCGGAACTACCCCCGAAGCACCCGACCGAGCCCTGATTGTGTCCTCACGGGCGGGAAGTCCTTAAAGTAAAGATCATGACTGATTTGAACTCACTCCTTGAAGGCCCCGTCCGCGAAAAGGTCGTGGCAAGTCTCGTTGCCCTGGCAGAAAAGACCACGGACAACTTGTCTGGACTCACCGGTATGGCCGTGAAGTCGGCGCTGGCTGCCGCGAAGAAAGCCGACGCAGATGCACTGACAAAGGGCATTCAGCAGGTGCTGCCCAGCATTGTGAAGGAACTCAACCCGCATTGGGCCACCTACAAGGGCGACGCGGGCCAGAACGATTTCGGCGCCTACCTCGCGGCGCATAAGGATGAGGTGACTGACTCAGTACTCAAGATCGGCGATGCGTTTGCAGACAAGGCACCGGCTGCAGTGGGCAAGGTGTACTCCTCCATGCGTGGAAAGATCGCCGGCATTGTGACACCGGCGCTGCCGGAGCTGGGCGAGGTCCTGGAAGAACACGCTCAGGCATAATCGCCACCTAAATAGGCCCATGGCTACCAGGAGCTTGGTAGCCTAAGCCTTTGTAAGACACGGGGTGCCGCACACAGGCGGCTGAGATCACACCCGTTGAACCTGATCGAATTAGTATTCGCGGAGGAATTGTCTGTGACTGACACACGTGTACCTATAACACGCATACCTAACGTTTTAACTATTGCCGGCACGGACCCATCGGGCGGGGCCGGCATCCAAGCTGACCTGAAGGCTTTTTCAGCCGCGGGCGCTTATGGCATGAGCGTCATCACCGCTGTTGTGGCTCAGAACACCCAAGGCGTGCGCTCCATCCGAACGATGGACCCGGACTTCGTCTTTGACCAAGCGGCCGCGGTGTTTGAGGACGTGCACGTTGATGCGGTGAAGATTGGCATGGTGGCCAACGCCGGCATCATCGAAGCGATCACGAAAGCCTTGGACACATACACCGACCGGGCAACCTGCCCGGTGGTTCTTGACCCGGTGATGGTGGCTAAAAGTGGGGATAGTTTGCTCGACGCGGATACGGAAGGCGCATTGCGTGAGCAGCTGGTGCCCCGGTCGACGTTGATTACGCCTAATCTGCCCGAAGCGTCCGTGCTCCTCGGTTTGGAGGGGGAGATGGATGGGGTGGATGAGATGCGGGGGAACGTCGATAAGCTTCTTGCTCTTGGGTGTGACTGGGTGCTGCTCAAAGGTGGCCACCTGGAGGGACACACGAGTGAGCTGAGCACCGACATCTTGGCGGGCCCGGACACGCGCGTTGAACTGACCGCCCCGCGCATTGCTACAACGAATGACCACGGCACGGGCTGCACTTTGTCGGCTGCGGTGGCCGCGCGTTTGCCGCGCATGGACATGGAGCCCGCGGTGCGTGAGGCAAAGGATTACCTCACGGCGGCGCTCAAGCACGCTGACCAGCTCAATGTGGGCCAAGGCCACGGCCCTGTCCACCACTTCCACAATCTTTGGGGGAACAATGCCTAGATTCACAGAAGAATTGCGCGACGCTCACCGCGAAACGTGGGACGCCGCCATCAATCACCGCTTTGTGCAGGAGCTTTTTAGCGGCACGATCCCCAACAACGTCATGGCCGGCTACCTGGTGCAGGACTACCGCTTCCTGGACAGTTTCCTGCAGTTGCTCGGCGCAGCGGTGTCCACGGCGGACGATCTTGCCCCACGCCTGCGCCTGTCCCAGTTCATCGGCGAGGTCGCCGGGGATGAGAACACGTACTTCCTACGTTCTTTTGAGGCGCTGGGCGTAACCGAGGATCTGCGTGCCAACACTCCGGACTCCCCCGCGTGCGTGGGATTCACCGGACTGATGCGGGAGGCCGCGGAGACCCGCTCCTACGCCGCAGCACTTGGTGTGCTCGTGGTAGCGGAATGGCTCTATCTCGACTGGGCCATCAAGGCCCCGGAAAAGCGCCCAGAGAGCTTCGTGCACAACGAGTGGATTGAACTGCACGATTACCCGGAATTCCACGACCTCGTGGCCTTCCTCCGCAGTGAGGTGGACCGCCTGGGCCAGCGCAGCGAGGACGATCGCAAGATCATCAGCGACTATTTTGGCCGTGCCGTGGCACTTGAACTGGACTTTTTCAATAATTCCTACGAGCAACCCCTCGAGGTTTAAGACGATGAATCTTCTGGAGCTACTCAAGCAGGACACCCCCGAGTGGGACGCGTACATTCACCACAAGTTCGTGGAGGACCTCGGCCAGGGCACGCTGCCACTACCGGTCTTCCAGGATTACCTGGTGCAGGACTACCTCTTCCTCGTGCAGTACGCCCGCGCTAACGCGCTGGCCGCCTATAAGGCCCGCACCCTGGGTGAGGTGGAATCAGCCGCACAAGGTCTGTCCGCCACCATCCATGAGACGAATCTGCACCGCCGCCTGACGGAGCGCTGGGGCATCACCAGCGAAGAACTCGACTCCGCGCCGGAGAAGCAGGCCACCGTCGCCTACACCCGCTACGTGCTGGACACCGGCATGGCTGGGGATTTGCTGGAGCTGCAGATCGCCCTGGCCCCCTGCCAGATCGGCTACGCCGAAATTGGCACCTACCTGGAGCCGAAGCTCGCCGCAGACCCGGATCATCCGTACGCCGAGTGGATCCAGGAGTACTCCGGCGACGATTTCCAGAATCAGGCCAAGTACATGACCTCGCTTCTCGACGATCTCTTGGCCACCCCCGCCACTAACATCACGGGCACGAAACGCTACGAGCGCCTCCTGGATATCTTCCGCACCGCCACCCGCCTAGAAGCGGACTTCTGGCAGCAGGCCCTCGACTCGCAGTAGACACCAGCACCGCCCAACCTGTAGAGGCTTGACAGCCTCTACTGAGCCTCTATAGAGCCTCCACGAAGCGATCTAGTCGGTCCGCAACCCGCCCCGGTGTGCGCGCCCAGCGCGTGTGCCCAAGGCCACCGTTGATCTGTTCAACGTGAACAAGATCCGGGTTGAACTTTTCGGCCAGCCACGCGGCGGAGGCCAAAGTGCAGTCCTCATCATCCGTGAACCGGGTGAGCAAGATAGGCACGGTGACCTCTTTCATCCGTGCCTCATAATCCATGTCCTGGCCCCGCAGATGAGCCAACGAATTCCGGTGGCAGAACCGCGTCCACTCCCGTACGTGCACATCTGACTGACGGCCATAACCAGGCAGATCCACCCGCCCCGCTGGCCAGAACCCAAAGACCGTGGACACAGCCGACATGAACAAACTGCCATAGGCCACCCGGCGGCGATCCGCGCCCACAAAGCCTTCCACGTACGGGCTACCGGCACCCACACCCATCATTCCCACCACGTTCAGCTCCTTTGCCTCTGGACGGGCAAGGAACAATGACCCCACCTGGCCGCCCATGGAATGAACCAGAAGCAACGTCGGATAATCCTCCGGCAGATCCAACGCTTCCTTCGCTGCCCGGATAGTTATTGGGTAATCTTGCGACGCAGTGTCATGGTAGCCCCAGCGCGATCGGCGCGTCGCCTTCGCGTTACTCCTCCCCTGTCCACGGAGCTCCCCAATCACCACCGGATAACCCCGATTAGCCAACTCCTGTGCCGTCGGCCGAAAATACCGTGCTCCCATGCCAAAGCCTGGCCAAATAGCCACCAGTGGCTTTGGCTTCTTCCCCACCACACGTTGTGGCGGGAAGACATACACCGGTGACATCGTTCCATCCGGTAGAACAACAGGGGCATCAACGAAGATGTAGTCGTTCGACTGATTGGTTTCGTGCATGTGGATAGTGTGCCAGATCACACACGTCGATAAGGCAAACGGCCGCCCAAGCATCTGCTTGGACGACCGTTGAGCTACCAGCTGGCGTAAAACCGCCTCACTGGGCAGTGCCTAGAACGGCTCACTGAGCAAACTCACCTGCGTTGTCGTGGGAGGAACCATCTTCAGAAGATCCATCACCCTTGATGGAGGTCTTCGCTTCACCGACCTCATTGCTGCACCAGTCAAACAGGACGAAACCTGCGGCAACCAGCGCCAGGATCACACCAGCACCCTGACCCAACTTCTGCACCATCGGATCATTCACAAACCCCTGCAGCTGCCCGTTCGCCTCATTCAGACGACGACCAATCTCACCGAACTGCTCCCCGTACTGCTCATTGACTCGGTCGTGCCTCTCACCAATACGGCCATGCACACCATGATCATCAGAATTCTGCCCGTGACGACGCATCTCCTCTTGCACACGAGCATTAATCTGCTGGTTCAAACCATCCAACTCGCCCTGCAGCTGACCCAGATACGGCTGAATCAACTTCCCACCAGTCTGCGCCAACAACACAACCGGCAACAACCACACAATCGGCGAACGCACAGCATTACCGAAGCAACGCGCCGTAATCGTAATGCTCGATGAACGCGAATCCGATGGCCCGAATGAGCTACCCGAAGTGGACAAACCCGCAAGCTCAGAGGACTTCCTAGGTTCGGAGGAATCAGACGGCTCAGAGGAACCAGAAGACTCTGAGGAAGCAGATGGCTCAGACGATTCTGCCGGTCCACTTCCGGGTGTGTCCGGTACCTCGGTATCGGGTCCCTTCTCATCTACGATTTCAATGTCGGTCTCCTGCGTAACCTCGACCGTGGACGGTGTTGCCGAGGCCTCGGAACTGAAGGGGCCAACCACATTGACTGCCCCCAATGCCAAAGAGACAACAGATGCAGCAGCGATCCATTTACGGGTAGTCGGGCGCACGCCCTGGGTTGATGTAGCCATAATTACTCCTTTTAACTTTTATTTAACTTTTATGCACCACACACGGGAGCCCCATCACGGATATCTATATTCACTGTGCCAAATAGTTACTCGCTTAGCCAACTATTAAGCGAAAAAGGGCCAGATCACTGCACAAAGAAAAAGCGCGCCACGCCCTGCTGTTCACACTCAGATCTCAAAAGGGTTGGTCACTGCTGGTGCCTGCACAATCTCCAGTGACACACATCAAAAAGAATCTTTTTATGAGGTTTGCCACTCCCAATTAATATAGAACTCTAAGGACAAACTAAGCAAGGCTTTCGTTCGATGTGCACGCCGGTGCACATCGTCTGCGCACATACTAAAGCTCCCCGTTAGCTCGTGCCTGATCTCTCAGGCCGGCTAACGGGGAGCACCAGTACGTAGAGCGGGAATGAGCCCGCCTCACTGATCAGTTCCTAGAGCGACTTCTCATTCTTCAGATGATCCACCGCCTTTGATGGAGGTCTTCGCCTCTCCGAGAGGTCTACCACACCAGTCATACAACACCGCACCAGCAGCAACCAACGCCAAAATCACACCAGCAGCCCGACCCAACTTCTGCACCATCGGATCATTCACAAACCCCTGCAACTGACCATTGGCCTCACTCACACGACGAACAACCTCATTAAACTGCGGATTCTCATACCCTGCATGCCCACGCCCAACATCAGGGATGTGACGACCAATCTCACCCTGAATCTGAGCATTCAAACCATCCAACTGACCCTGCAACTGACCCAAATAAGGCTGAATCAACTTCCCACCAGTCTGCGCCAACAACACAACCGGCAACAACCACACAATCGGCGAACGCACAGCATTACCAACACAACGCTCCGCAACACCACCACTCGAAGCAGAACCAGACAGATCAGCAGAACCACCCGGCGTCGTCGTCGACGGAACCGGCGTCGGATCAGACGGTTCCGCCGGATCGGTAGGCTCCATCGGGTCTGCTGGCGTCGTGGGCTCAGCAGGATCAGATGGTTCGCCAGGTTTCGTTGGCTCCGTGGGCTCCGCCGGTTCGGTAGGCTTCGTCGGCTCAGCCGGGTCAGACGGATCACCAGGCTGTCCCGGCTCCGAAGGCTTCGTCGGTTCCGTCGGCTCCGTCGTCGGATCACCAGGCTGTCCCGGCTCCGTCGGTTCCGTCGGTTCCGTCGGTTCCGTCGGTTCCGTCGGCTTCGTCGGTTCGGTAGGCTTCGTCGGCTCAGCCGGGTCAGACGGATCACAATTGCAGTGAGCACCCACCCGGATAATTGCCTTCTTAGGCTCCTTCGTGCGCTCAGTAGTCACCGCAGGATCACCAGACGGCTTACCGTCCACAATCTTCTGAGTCGACGTCACAACCTCAACACCCAGCTCACCCTGCTGATCAACAACCTGCTCACCAACAGCAAGCGAATCATCAAAAACAATCTCCGTCTCAAACGGAACCGGCTTTTCCACCTTCGTCACCACAGAGGTGTCACCAGCCTTCGGACCGTACTCGATGATGCGGTCCTCAGGTTTGAGGCGAGAAACAACTCCTGTCACGGTGGCCTTGCCGTTTACTCCGGTGAAGGTGGCTTCGTAGGTGACTTCGCCGTCGGCGCCCTGCTGGACAACCTTCACTTCACCCGGCGCGAGTTCGGGGTTTGGCCGCAAGACGGTGCTAAATGGAATCGGTTCAGTCCATTTCATGTTTTCCGTTGCCGTTGCTTGCTTGGTGCCTACCTTGATCACCTGGTCAACAGGCTCCTCAATGATTTCCTCAGAGACCTTCGGGTCGCCCGGTTGCGAGTTGACGATCCCACGTTCAATCGTCATCTTCTTCTTACCCGGCTTACCCTCGGTGACAGTTTCGGAGGTGCCGGCAGGCATCTCCGGATCGAACTCAACCTTCACACCGAATGGAACCTCAGTCTCGAAAAACTCAGTGTTTGAGCCCGTGGTCTTCGTACCTACGCGGATGACAGCGTCTTGCTTCTCGGTCACCGTTGTCGTCTGAACGGCAGGGTTGCCGGCGGGTTTGCCGTCGACAAGCTTTTGCGTGCTTGTCACCTTTTCTTCACCGACGACACCTTGCTTATCGACGACCTGCTCACCCGCAGCAAGCTTGTCATCGAACACGATCTTGGTCTCAAACGGAATCTTGCGGGTTGTCTCAGTGACCAGCTCTTGGTCCTTCAGGCGCGGGCCGTGCTCAACAATGCGATCTGTCGGTTCGGTGCGATCCTTAGTCTCTGTGACCGTTGCTTCGCCGTTAATACCGTCGAAGATAGCGGTGTATGTAGCCTCGCCATCCGAGCCTTCCTGGACAACCTTAACTTCACCCGGCGCGAGTTCTGGGTTCTCGCGGATGACCGTCGAGTACGGAATCGGCTCCTTCCATTCCACCTTCTCATTCATCGGTTTGGTGCCAATGATCACAACTTCATCTACCGGGTCCTCCACACGCTTCCACGTGCGGTCCTTATTCAAGGTCTCCTTACCCAGCTTGCCTTCGGTCTTAACCTGGTAGGTGCCCTGGTTCACCGTCGGGTCGTACTTGTATACAACCTTGAACGGAATTTCCCGCTCCAGGACGTCAATGACCGTCACCTTGGCCGTAGTGGTGTCCGCGGAGCCGTCCTCGTAGGTCACCGTGACAGGAATCTCGACTGTGTCGCCGTCCTTCGCATCCTTGGGTGCGGTTGCGGTGATCTTGCCTTCGTCATCAATGGTGACGGTCCAGCCAGCAGGAACGTCGCCAATCTTGAAGGGGTTTTCCTTGGCCAGTTTGGCGTTAGCTGGGTTATCAAAGTGCACCGGCAACGTAGCCGTCTCACCCGGGTACACCGTTTCAGCCTGGTATGTCGGCTCAGCTTCCCAACTATTGCTCAACTTCACCACAGTGGTGACGGGCACCTCCGGGGTCGGCCCATCCGGCGCCGTCACCTTCACAGTGATGGTCTTCTTATCCCCCGGCTTAGAGTTTGCCGGTGGAGTGGCTGTGACAACACCAGTATTCGGGTTAATCGTGTACTTCCAGCCGTCTTCCTCCTTGGTCAGAAGTGGCTGGCCATCAACGGTACCGAAGGAGAATGTGGAACCCTTCGGGGCATCCTTCACCTGGTGGTCCACTGGCTCATTCGGGCCCGTGGTCTCCACCGAGTAGACCGGAACAATATCGCTGCCGAGAACGGTAATGGTGGCCTGCACCGGAACATGCTTCGATTCTCCGAGCTGATAGAAAGTCAGGACCGGGATATTCAAAACGTAGCCCTCTGGCGCCGTACGAGGAATCGTCGTAGTGATTTCACCAGTGTCCTCATCAATCTTGAGGTTCCACGTTCCGCTGTCATCCACGAAAGTGCGCTCATTCTCACCGTCGTCGAAGCTGTAGCGGTAAGGCGGTAGGTCATTCTCGCTTCCACTCAAGCCCGTTTTCGGGATCGTTGGAGTGAGAGTCACGCCCCTGCCAGGCCTATCCATCACTCGGTCATATTCAGGGACCTTAATTTCATGGATGATCTGGAAGCGGACTTCCACCTCATCTGTGGTCTGATCCGGGTAGGTGGCTTTCACCGTCGGAGTGATGATTGTGCCCAACTCAACGTGATCACCGTCCGCCACCGCGGTGACCTTTCCGGTCGGATCAACCGTGACAGTCCAGCCCGCTGGCACGGTGGAGGGATCCACCTCAAACTTCGCCGGGGCAACCGGCTTGCGGCCCTTCATGATGGACTTGGTGCCAATCTGGGCCGTTATCTCCTGGCCAAGCATGCCCTTTGCAAGGGCCGGGCGCACCAAATCGGTGACCTGCGTGTTATTGGGTTCCACCAGCACGAAAAGCTGGATCTCGTCGGTGGAACCGTTTGAGTACTCCACCGTGATCTTCGGCCGTGCAAATGTGTTCGGCTTCGGGTTCTCCGGGGAAGTAACGGTGACGTTGTAGTCCTCGTCCATCTCAACGTCCCAGCCTTCCAGGACGTATTGGTCATCCAGTTCGACTCTGACCTCAAAACCACCGTCAGCCTTGCTCTTTCCCAGTTCCTTGAGCAGGTCCGGAACCTGGGTAAAGGTCACTTTCTGGCGCTCAGGGTTCAGTGGCCCCGTCGGGCTATCCACACCCGAGATGATCTTTTTCTCGTTCTTGTCGTACCTCGGGGTGTGGTCCTCCGTGTCATCCAGCCTGAAGCTCTTCGAATCGATGACATTCGGCTTGTTGTAGCGCGGAAGCAAATTAGAACTGTCAAACGCTTTGCCCTCGCCACCGTTGTTGTTGTTCTTCACCGCAGCCTGAAGCTGCTCCACACTGCGCGGCAACGCCATCACAGAGAAGTTCACATTCTTATTCGCCGCTAGATCCGTTCCACGGTACTTGGGCCAAGTGAAGTAGATATCACCATTGTCGGCCACGCGAAGGAGCTGCTGACCACCAGATGCCGCTGCATTGGAGCTGCCAATGAACTCACCATTGTCGTCATAGGCTTCCACCACCATGCGCGACAGGGAATCGTCTGTTCCACCATTGACCACCGCTGGGACATTGATGTGGCCGACCTTGGTCTCTTCCCCCTCAACAATCACGTGCTTATCAAAGCTTTCCCAATTCACCGTGATGGGATTGCACTCGATATTCTCACTCGGCCACGGGTTCACAACTGCGATAAAAGCAGCGCTGTTTCCCGTTGTAGCTTTCGCGCCGTCAACGTTGTCCTTGAGATATTTTCCCTGCCATGCGTAGCGCACAGGATTATCAGCACCAGCCTGCGCGAACTGCTTGACCTCGTCTTCGCTCAAGTCCGCATTGAGGTTCAGGTTCCTTTGTTGACGGCTCGCGCTGATGTCGATGGACTCATCAGCTTTCGCAGTGACAGGACCCTTATCAAATGGAAGAGTCTGACCGGCAGCCATGGCAGGAACCGTGCCGGCATTTAGGTAGGCGCCGAGTAATCCCGAGTTGGTAAAGCTCCAATCCGCAAACGTACGGTCCTTCGAGTTATCAAAAGCGACACTCAAGCCCCACTGCGTCTTGTCCTGACTATGCTGGTTCGGCTCCGTGCTAAACCACGTAAAACCAGCCTGACTACCGGTGTATTTTCCGTCGCTGGAAGCTTCACACGAACCCGGTGTCAGGTCCGAGGCCTTCTGCGACTCCTTCTCCACCGCACCCTGGCCATCATCACCACGGAGACCGCCAGTGAATTCCGCTGCAGTGGCCTCGGTGTTCAAGGGTCCCTGACCAACAACCGTGAAGGCACCCAATGCCAGCGAAACGACAGTTGTGGCAGCTAAGGCTGAGCGGGTAGCTGTACGTGTGGGCCGTGATGAAGTAGCCACAATGTCTCCTCTGAGATCAACGCATGATGATGGGGGTCTCCACCACCGGTTCATTTTAGTTACTATGCCAAATAACTGGCGATCATGAAAATTGACTGAACAAAAAGCCCCCGTTAGTAGTGTCTGATTTCGCAGTCACACTAGCGGGGAGAAACTTTCTGCGGAAAGAGGCAATCTCGTTTCAGTTGTACTGTCCAAAGCAGTCAGATTCTGCCCATGTCACCGGGAAGGATCTAACTGGTGGTTGACCTTATTGGAGTTCTCACGTTGATACCCAAGGTCAAGTGCAGGGACATCCGGGCCATCATAGGGCGCACTTCTATTAGAGGTCGCAACATAAACGTCATTGAACGTGCGCTGCTGCGAACCATCCAGTCTGAAGATCGCACCAAAATCGTAGGGGGCTTGCGCATCGGTATTCCACGCATCAGTCCATGCGCCAGCCCTTGACTCCTGGTCCGAAAGATCGAAGGAACACGTCCCCGCATCAAGGTCAGTGGCGTTTTGCTGGGACAGTTCCACCACCGCGGTGTTCTTGTCATACCCAATACCGTCGGCGGCGATTGCCTGCGGTACCACAACAGCCGTTGGGCCAACTCCCCCGTCCGCCGCCCCCCGATAAGGCTAGCTCGTGCCTTCCGCCACGAATTTTTCAAAGCGGTCCGCGATGATGCGTGGCTCACGAGCCCAACGGTTATGCCCCAAACCGCCGGAGAGTTCCTCGGCCTTACGCGGTGCCTTGGTCAGGTGGGCAAGAAGATACTCACAGGAGGCAAGGGTGCATTCATCATCATCGGTGAAGCGCGTGAGCAGCACCGGTACGTCGACCTTCTTAATCTCCTCTGCGTAATCAATATCCTGCCCCGCCAGGTTCGCAATGGAGTTAGTCCGATTGAACAAAGACCACTCATACACATGTCGGCCAGACTGGCGGCCGTAGCCGGCGATATCTAATGCGCCACCCGGCCAGAAACCACGAAGCTTGGCCACCTGCCCCATGAGCTGCCCGCCCAACAAAGCGCGAACAAACGCGCGGCCCTGGAAGCCGCGGTAGTAGGGGCTACCCGTGCCCACGCCCATCAAACCCTTCAAGTTGAGCTCCTTGGCCTCCGGGCGGGCAAGGAACATCGAGCCCACCTGGCCACCCATAGAGTGCGTCAACATAAACGTGGGATGATCCCGCAGCAAACCCAGCTCTTTCTTGGCTGCCTCAATCGCCCGCGGGTAGTCCTCCGACGCAAGATTGTGGTAGCCCCACTGGTTGTCCGGCAACGCCTTCGTGGAATTCGTGCCCTGCCCACGCAGCTCCCCAATAGCCACGTAATAGCCACGCGCCGCCAACTCACGCGCCAACGGCCGGTAATAACGCGCCCCCATGCCAAACCCCGGCCACATCATTACCAAAGGCGCCCCATCAGCAGGCTCCTCCGGATCAAAGCAATACACAGTGCTCACCGAATGATCCGGCAGATACGACAAGGTATAACGCTCAGTCACGGACATGGGCAATATTGTGCCAAGAAAAGGCCAACGGGGGGCGTCGATAAGCTAAATTTTCGACGCCCCCCGGAAACCTCACCGCGCACTACACGTCGAGGAAACGCACATCCTTCGCCTTGCGAGTAATGAAGGAACGGCGCGCCGCAACATCATCACCCATGAGGATGGAGAAGAGCTCATCTGCACGCTGAGCATCCTCCAACTCAACGCGACGCAGCACACGGTGCTCCTTATCCAGCGTGGTCTCCCACAATTCTCCCGGGTTCATTTCACCCAGACCCTTGTAGCGCTGAATGCCATCATCCGTGTTGATCTTGCGGCCCTCAGCCAAGCCGGCCTCCAGCTCCGCGTCACGCTCCGCATCGGAGTACGCGTAACCCGGATCACCCTTCTGCCACTTCAGCTTGTACAACGGCGGGTTAGCCAAATACACGTGACCATCAGCAATGAGCTCCGGCATCAAGCGGTACAGCAGCGTGAGCAGCAGCGTTGCAATGTGCTGGCCATCCACATCCGCATCGGCCATGAGCACGATCTTGTGGTAGCGCAGCTTCGAAATATCAAACTCATCATTGATACCCGTGCCCAGCGCCGTGATGATCGCCTGGACCTCATTGTTATTCAGCACGCGATCAAGACGAGCCTTTTCCACATTCAAAATCTTGCCGCGCAACGGCAAGATCGCCTGATACATCGAGTCACGCCCCTGCTTCGCCGAACCACCAGCGGAGTCACCCTCCACGATGAACAGCTCGGAGACAACCGGGTCCTTCGAACGGCAATCCGCCAGCTTGCCCGGCAGCCCACCCAGATCCGTTGCGGACTTCCGGCGCACAGACTCACGCGCCTTCCGCGCAGCCTCACGCGCCTGGGAAGACGACACAGCCTTCTTGATGATCACCTTGGCCTCAGCCGGGTTCGCATCAAACCAGTCATTCAAGTGTTCATTGACGGAACGCTGCACAAAACCCTTGATCTCTGAGTTGCCCAGCTTCGTCTTCGTCTGGCCCTCAAACTGTGGGTCCGCCACACGCACAGAGATCACTGCGGCGAGACCCTCACGGCAGTCATCGCCCGTCAGATTCGGGTCCTTATCCTTAATCAGCTTGTGCTCACGCGCGTAGCGGTTCATCAACGAGGTCAACGCCGCACGGAAACCCTCCTCGTGCGTACCACCCTCATGCGTATTAATCGTGTTGGCAAAGGTGTGCACCGACTCCTTGAAACCACTGTTCCACTGCATGGCGAGCTCAAGCTCATGCTCCTCGCCCTTTACATCAAACCCAACAATCGACGGGTGAATCGCCGTCTTCGTACGGTTCAAGAAATTGACGTAATCCACCAGGCCATCCGGGTAGAAGTACGTGACCTTCTTCTCACGCTTCTTCTTCGTGGCCGGCGCGACACCAGTCTCATCGTCGCTGTCGTCGGTCTTCTCCGTGTCAGCGTCTCCTGCCGCGTCGTCGAAGGAGTCTCCTTCAAGTGCCTGTGCTGTGTCGCCTTCCTCGGCGATCGCCTCAAGCTCCAGCTCCTCCTCGGAGACACGCTCATCCTTCAGCGTGATAGTCAGGCCCTTGTTCAGGAAGGCCATCTCCTGCAGGCGGCGTGCAATCGTGTCGTAATCAAACTCGACCGTCTCAAAAATCTCGGCATCTGGCCAGAACCGAATCGTCGTACCGGTGCCCCGGGCGTTATCGCCCTCAATGAGCTCATCCGGCACAGCATGCTTGAAATTCTGTATCCAGTGCTTGCCGTCGCGCTTAATATCTGCCTCAACGCGAGTGGACAGAGCATTAACGACGGAAATACCCACACCATGCAGACCACCCGAGACCGCATAAGACTCCGAGTCGAACTTGCCACCAGCGTGCAGCTGTGTCATCACAACCTGCACCGTCGGTGCGCCCGACGGGTGCATCTCCACCGGAATACCACGGCCGTTGTCCACCACCTGGACACCACCATCCGCGAGCAGGGTCACCTCGACCTTGTCCGCGTAACCAGCCATCGCCTCATCGACGGAGTTATCCACGACCTCCCACACCAAGTGGTGCAGGCCGCGCGCACCGGTCGAACCGATGTACATGCCGGGGCGCTTACGCACCGCCTCCAACCCCTCAAGGATGGTGATCGATGACGCGTCATAATGCGGTTGTTGCTCAGCCACTTTCCCGAAACTCTCCTGTCACGGCGTTCATTACGTCTCTAACCCGTGCCATCTTACACCCTTGTGGTTCCCTACAGCCGCAGCGCCAGCGCCAGCGAGAGCGCGTTTCTCGCGCGATTTCTGGGCGCCCCTACCAAAACCCATCCAAATATCTGAACAGGATTCCACTGCTCCAAGCTCAATACCCAAGCACGCCTAAGGGCACCACGTGGACCCCGCTGGGAAGAGTGTAGGCATACTCAGTTCCTGTAATGACGGCCAAAAATGTTGGCTTTCCTATCTTTTCTAAATCAACTCGATCATTTGCAAGTTTCAGCAGATTTTCTTCTGCTTCATGAATCCTGCTTGAACCGAGCTTTACCTCGCAGGCAGCCCACTTTGAATCCTCGGGATATTCAATGATCGCGTCTACTTCTAGGCCTGTGTTGTCGCGGTAGTGATAAACCCTGCCAAACTCAGCACTGGCAAGAGTTCTCAAATCTCTGATCACCATCGACTCGAAGACTTGACCGAAATACTCCGGGTCGCCAGCAAGCCGATCGATCCCGACCCCAAGAGCTGCACACGCAAGACTCGGATCAGCCAAATGAAGTTTTGACGAGGTTCGCAGACGCGATCGCGATCGGAGCGACACACTCCAAGCTGGGAGCTCCTCTAACGCGAAGACCTGGTTCAAAGCATCGATATAGGCAGCGACAGTTTTCGGTTCCACTGAGGTACCTGCTGGAGCGATATCTTTAGCCATATTTTGGAGCGTTGCCTCGCTCGAGATATTTCGAGCGACGGATGACATCAACCTTCGTACGGCATCTGGGTTATGCCTCACGCCTACCGCTGCTTCAAGTTCAGACTCGCAGATATTCTCACAGTAAGAACGGTTGAAAGCTATTGCTTGTCGTGTCCCGATTTCCAGCAGCCCGGGCCATCCTCCACGAACAGCTTGTTCCGCTAAATCCTTGTAACTCAATTCTGAGGTCGCACTAACACTCTCCCCCATCCCCAGTTGGTTTAGAGAAATTGAACCCGAGGAAGCACCGCTTTCAACTAAAGCCATGGGGCGCATACGTAGCCGGGCAATACGCCCTGCACCCGAATGTCGGCTTTCATCCATGGTTGGCGATGATGACCCGGACAAAATGAATTGTCCTCGTTGTTGCCGGTCATCGATCTCATGCCTAACGGCATTCCAGATTGACGGAGCTAATTGCCATTCGTCGATAAGCCGCGGAGTATCGCCTTTCATAATTTCTGAAGGATTCAATTCCGCTAGCTGTACCATGCTCGGAGATTTATCCAGCTGAACATGACTAGCAGCCTTGGCAAGAGCTGTAGATGTTTTTCCGCAGCCGCGAGGTCCCTCAATCAAAACTGCGCCCATGGCCTCTAGAAGCTCGGTGAGAACGGAGTCTATAGCCCGACCTTTATACTGCATAGGACCATCATAACCTGAATCGCAACGTTTTCATGACCTGATTTGCAATTACCCATACGTATCCCGCGGCCCCCGGCCCTTGACGTGCAGGGGTCCGTACCGCCAGTTCTTCGTCTTCGGCGGGTAGATGTGCAGCTTCGTAATCACGCCGGGGCCGATCTTCTCCGCGATCTTGGACAGCACCGTTGACTGCATGTACTTCAGGTTTGTCGCCCAGGCAGTCTGGTCGCAGGAGATAAAAACCTCCCCGTTTTTGATCATGGTCACCTCAGTGTGCTGGGCGATCTTCTCCCCCACCAGCGATTCCCAGTTGCCCATCACCCAGCCATGCGCGATGGATTCCGTCCAGTCCCGCTGCGCAATCTCGTTTTTCACCAGTGCGCCAAAGCCCTTCACCTCGTAGCCACGTCGCAGCGCCCGGCCATCCGCACCCGTCGGTCGGCCAAAAAGTGGCCGGGTTTTTGTCGCCTCCGGTGTGAGATCCAAGCCCGGCACCTTCAGTCCCTCCGGTGCGGTGTTGCCCTTGCCCGTGCTGCGCCGCGGGATCACACCGGCTCCCTGCCGGTTCAGGTTTGGCAATGTGCCTCCGCGACGCTTCGCGGTGGCGCGTAGGTTCTTAAACGTCGAGGCGACCAGGTCTTGTGGTGGGGTCTGCTCCGGTGTCTGCTCTGTCATTGGTCGGCTTCTTTCGCGGTGGCCTCCGCAATGCGGGAAATTCCGTCGACCATCTCCACGGAGTAGCGCGCGGACACATGGTCGTCGAGGTTTTCCGGCAGGTCATCGCCGACGGCTGCGGTAATGAGTACTTGCTCTGCTTCTTCGGCGACAGCGACGAGCCGTTGTCGCCGTTTAGCATCAAGCTCCGCGAAAACATCGTCGAGAATGAGCACCGGCGCCGAACCATCCGCGGACAGCAACGCATACTCCGCGAGGTGGAGTGACAGCGCGTAAGACCAGGTCTCACCGTGGCTGGCGTAGCCCTTCGCAGGCTGCTCGCCGAGCATGAGCACCAAGTCATCGCGGTGCGGGCCCACGAGCGTAGTGCCGCGATCAATCTCATCGCGGCGGCGACGGGACAGTTCCGTAAGAAATGCCGCTTCAAGGATCTCCGCCGTGATCGCCTCCTCCCCGGCCAGTTCCTTCACTGCGCGGTCCAGCGTGGAGGAATAGCTTATCGACGCTGCGCGCGATTCCGGCGCCACCGACGCATACGCCCCATGCACCTGCGGTGCCAGCTCATTAGTCAGCTTCATCCGGCCAGCGACCACCTGGGCGCCCAGGCGTGCCAGCTGCAAGTCCCATGCGTCGAGAGTGCTCAACGCACTGGCACCGGAATCATCGTTGTATCCCCTGCGCAGGGCCATATTGGAATTGCGCAGCAGCGCATTACGCTGCCGCAGTACCTTGTCATAATCCGCCTTTGCCCCACCGAAGCGTGGCGCTCGGATGGCAGCCAGGCCATCCAAAAAGCGGCGTCTTTCTGCTGGCTCCCCCGCCACGAGAGCGAGATCCTCCGGCGCAAACACCACGGTCCGCAACACCCCAAGGATCTCCCGCGGGGACTTCAACCGTGTTCGGTTAATCTGGGCCTGGTTCGCCTCGCGCGGACTGATCAACAGATGCGTTGTCAGCTCGCGGCCCTCATTGACCGTGGTTGCGGAAATTCTGGCATTCGCAGCACCGGCCCGCACGAGCGGCACATTCGAGGACACACGGTGACTAGCCAGCGTGGCGGAGTAAATCACCGATTCCACGATGTTGGTTTTGCCGTGGCCATTCCGCCCCGAAAACACCGTGACTCCCGGCTCGAGCGACAACGACAGCTCAGGCCATGAGCGGAAGTCACGCAGATCGAGTTCGCGGAGATACACAAAAACCCCCGGGGTTTTTTGGTTTTAGCTGCTTACCTGGCGTTTTAGCCCGGCAGACGCACCGGCATGAGCAGGTACGTGAAGTTGGTGGCAGGAGTGTCAAAGCTTCCGTCCGCATTTGCTTCCGGCATCTCCTCCGGTTCCGGGATCATGATTGCTGGGCGGGAAGACTCCGTGAAACCAAAGACCACGCGGTCCGTAGGAATCACCGACAAACCATCACGCAGGTAGCCAGAGTTAAACGCGATCAGCAACTCATCATCGCCAGTGAACGCACACTGTAGGGATTCACTTGCCTCACCGGAATCCGCACCGGATGCGAACAGCGTTACTTCGCCCGGCTTGAAATGCATGCGTAGTTGCGCATTGCGGTCAGCGACCAAGCTCACGCGGCGAATAGCTTCCACCAAGGGGGAGATCTCCACACTTGCCATCGATGTATGCGTCTTCGGTAGCAACGGCTGAATATTCGGGAAATCCGCATCCAGCAAGCGCGTGGTGGTTTCACGGTTAGCGGAGTGCAGGCCAAACAGGCCTTCCCCACCCACGTTCTCACCAGTACCAACAGCGATTTCCACCGGCTCTTCCACATGAGTGTCCAAGGTGCGCGCGTTGTCCAACAACGTCTTCGCTGGGATGAGCAGCTTCGCCTCCACGTCTGGGCTGACTGGCTGCCACTCCAAGGAACGCAGCGCCAAACGGAAACGGTCCGTGGCCGCAAGCTGAACGCGGTTACCGGTGACTTCCATGTGCACACCCGTGAGCATCGGCAACGTGTCATCACGGCCAGCAGCCGATGCAACCTGGGTGATGGCACCAACAAAGGTCGAGGTAGACAGCGTGCCGGTGACTTCCGGGAGAGTGGGCAGCTGCGGGTAATCATCCAGTGGCATAAGTGGCAGCTCAAAGCGCGCGGACCCGCCCTGCAGCAGCAGACGTTTCCCATCGACCACGGAGACCTCAACTGGTTTCGCCGGCATGTTGGACACAATGTCCGCCATGAGTTTGCCGGCCACAGCAACGCGACCAGGCTGATCTACCTCAGCGGCGATGCGCACGCGCGTGGATACCTCGTAGTCAAAACCCGCGAGTTCCAAACCGTTGTCATCTGCAGTGATGACCACTGCGCGCAGCACTGGCTGTGTGTTTTTCGTAGGCAGGTTGCGGGCGACCCACGCGACAGCGTCAGTCAAGTCATCCTTATGCACGCGGAATGACACGTTGATGTCGTCCATGATCGGCTCCTTGATGGTTGGAAGAGGCGGGAGCTCATGAGTGCTCATCGGCATTGGCCCCACATCTGCCCAAGATTACAAGTTCTATAAGAAGTTTTGCGATCCACCCTAGGTCAAGTCCATGAACAAGTTCTAGGCGGAGTCCACCTCAGTGGCCGAAGTTGTCCCCACGCTCTATTTCTCTTGGGATTAATACTAGAAAAAGAACTAGTAAGAACAGTAAGTCCTGTGCACACTGTGGAGATCCCGGTTTCGGTGCACGGTAATCACGTTTTTCGGATGTGAGCCACGGGTGTGGAGAACCTGTGGATAACTCCGTCCTTCTGTGGAATTTAGAACTCGTCGTCCCATTCCTCACAACCCAACTCGACTTATCCACCGACTACTCACAGCCTTGGGCACAACGTGTGGAATCAGGGCTTATGTCGCTGTGACCCTGTGGACAAAGAGAAATGTAACCAATCTCACCTAATTACAAACGTGGAATTACACAGCTGTGAATAACTCTGTGGATAACGCGGCGGGAGGGGTGGCGTGAACGGGCGAGACGTCGAAAAGCAAAAAAGACCGCTCCCACGTGGGGCGGTCTCGGCGTGAATCGGCTTAGTTTGCGCGGACGCGGTTTTTGATGATCTGGGTGAGTTCCTGGATTTCGTCGTAGGTCTCGCGGTTTTCCGTCATTTCCTTACGGATCTTGCGGTTGGCGTACATGACTGTGGTGTGATCCTTGCCGCCGAACTCCTGGCCGATCTTGGGCAAAGAGAGATCCGTGAGCTCACGGCACAGGTACATAGCCAGCTGACGAGCATGCGCAACGGTACGTGTCTTGCCGGAACCGGTGAGGCGATCCATGGAGATCCGGAAGTACTCCGCCGCCACCTCCTTGATAGTGGCGGCAGTGATGGTGATATCGCCTTCATCCGGAAGAATGTCGCGCAGAGCGACTTGGGCGACGTCAAGCGTGATCGGCTCATTAATCAAAGAGGAATATGCCGACACCCTGATCAATGCGCCCTCAAGCTCACGGATCGAGGACTCAAACTGGGACGCGATCAGTGTGAGCACATCATCACTCACCCGCGTGCCATCCGCAGAGGCCTTTTTCATCAAAATAGCAATGCGCGTTTCCAAATCTGGCGGCTGAATATCCGTAATCAACCCGCCCTCAAAGCGCGTACGCAGACGATCTTCCAGCGTGGTCAGCTGGCGTGGCGGCCGGTCCGAGGACAAGATGATCTGCTTATTCGCCTGGTGCAACGCGTTGAAGGTGTGGAAGAACTCCTCCTGCGTACCTTCCTTACCTTCCAAGAACTGGATGTCATCCACCATGAGGATGTCCAAGTCACGGTAACGGCGTTTGAAAGATTCCTGCCGGTCATCGCGCACTGAGTTGATGTAGTCATTGGTGAACTCCTCCGAAGACACATACCTAATGCGCAGGTTCGGCTGTAGCACTCGGGCGTAGTTCCCAGCGGCGTGGAGCAGGTGGGTTTTGCCCAGGCCGGAACCACCCCAAATAAACAAAGGGTTGTATGCACGGGCGGGGTTCTCCGCCACGGCGACTGCCGCGCCGTTGGCAAAACGGTTGGAGGAACCAATAACAAAATTCTCAAACGTGTACTTCGGGTTCAGCGAGGTCTCACGGTTTGGATCCACCGCGGGCTTTTCACGCGGTATACGTTGTGGCGCCGGAACAATCGGGTGCGCTGACTGCTGCCGCGAGGACTCCTCGACCAGGTTTTCTTGTTGCTGGGAGTGGATTCGAGCGAGCTCATCAAGCCCCATGGGCAGCTGCTCACCGACGAGTGGTGTGGCCGGTGGTGCTGGTTCCGTGGCTGTGACTTCTTCCTCCGCGGACTGCGAGTAAGTGGAGTACCACTGGTGTGCGGGTTGGCTGGGGGCCGGCGTTGGAGCTGGTGCCTGTTGCTGAGGTTCGGGTGCCTGTTCGTGGACGGGTTCATGGGCGGAAATCGTTACCGCCAGAGTGCACGGCATGCCCATGTGCTGGCTGAGCAGGTCGCTGATGTGAGGGGCAAGGCGCGTTTCCACGATGTTTTTGGCTGCTTCATGCGGGGCGGACAAAATGCAGTATCCCTCCCCCATCACGACCGGGCGGCACAGCTGCAGGTAGGCGCGGTCACCGGGGGTGAAAGTAGGAACGCTCGAATTTGGGCGCTCCGAAAGAAGCAGGAGTTCGACAACGATCTCGTGCCACAGGGCATCAAGCCCCTGCTGTTCGTTTGCCATGCCTCTCCTACTACGTTTCTTGCTACGTTCAACTGGTTCCCATTGGTTTCTCAGGAATCCGGTCCCGCGGTTGTCCACGGGACTATCCACATCTTCGGCGGGATGTAATTCCCGCTGTTACCTTGTAGTCCACAACTTTATCCACAGGTGTGAAATTTTGGGTTGCGGAGTTTATCCACAAGATAAGCGTCTGGCTGTGGAAAAACAATTAACATTCAAAAACCTGTTGTGACCAGCTTGTTTAAGTAAACAGGCTCATAAACCTTAAGAAGAAGTTGAGGTTTATCCACAACAGGGATGGGTGATTCCTTATGAAGTTGTGGTGATAGAAACTTTCTACTCCGGAAACGGTCTGGCTGTCTAGAAAATCGTATTTTCCGCGTCACGTTTTCAAGGTGTCGGGGGGTCGCGGAAACGCGGATCGAGTCGTGGCAGTGGGATTGTTGACAGGCCCCTCGCAGGTTGCCTCGGCGTGTCGCTCGTGACCTGCGGAAAACCACACTCTTGTAATTTCGGGGGTAGTGCCACCAATGGCTGGCCATCACCGCGCGTCGATTTGTCAGCTGGGCCAACGCTGCCGTATTCTGTCGGGGTCTGTCACACCTGTCACAGGGTGTGCGTGCGAGCGTTATCTGCGCCGAGCACCGGGCCGCCGCCCACAATGACCCCCAGCCAGCGGGGTGGATAGGCAGCGAGTCAGCTTGGATAGCGCACGCCACCGGCCCGAGTGCCACCTAGAGCAATCTCACCGAAAATGTTTTCCGGCTGCCTTAACCCCGGAAGGCGCGTGCACCACAGCACCAATGATGTGCAGTGGAGTACCGCCGCAGGCAGCCACGACGTCAAGGAGTCACCGTGCCTAAGCGGACTTTCCAGCCTAATAACCGTCGTCGTGCCCGCAAGCACGGCTTCCGTACCCGTATGAGCACCCGCGCCGGCCGCGCTATTGTTTCCGCGCGCCGCAAGAAGGGCCGCAAGAGCCTGACCGCGTAAGTGCTTTGTAGTGCTACCACGCCCCCATAAACTCACATCCTCGGCGGATTTCCGCCGTGCGATGCGCAACGGTGGGCGTGCTGGCACCCGCACCGTGGTGGTGCACTACTACACCCGAACCGAGCCCATCATCACCGGTGGCCCACGGTTCGGGTTAGTTGTGTCTAAGCAGGTGGGTAATGCTGTCGCCCGTCACCGGGTGAGTAGGCAGTTGAGGCATGTGTGCCTGGGACTCGTCGATAAGCTTCCGCGTGAAACCGACGTTGTCCTGCGCGCACTGCCAGCGAGCGCGGGCGCCTCAAGTAAGGATCTGCGCAACGATATTGGCAACGCCCTGAAACGAGCAGCAGCGAAACACAACCATGAGTAACGCTAACCCCGCCCAACGCGCCATCCTGGCACTCGTGCACCTTTACCAAAAATATCTTTCACCCCTTAAAATGGGACCAACATGTCGCTTCGAGCCCACATGTAGCGCCTACGCTGTCACAGCTGTGTCACAGCACGGCGCATGGAAAGGTAGTTGGCTCACCGCCGCCCGCCTCTGCAAATGTGGGCCTTGGCATCCCGGCGGATACGACCCCGTACCACAAGTCAGGAGTTAGACCCCAGTGCTGAACTTCATCTACTGGCCGATCTCTGCCATCCTCTGGTTTTGGCACAAGGTCTTCGGCTACATCTTCTCCCCCGATTCGGGTGCCTCCTGGATCCTGGCCATCATCTTCCTCACGTTCACTATCCGCGTGTTCCTGGTGAAGCCGATGGTCAACCAGCTTCGCGCCGGCCGGAAGATGCAGGAGCTGCAGCCCCAGCTGGCTGAACTGCGTGCCAAGTACGGCAAGGACCAGGCCAAGATGGCCGCGGAGACCCAGAAGCTGTACAAAGAAGCCAACATGAACCCGCTGGCCAGCTGCATCGCGCCGCTGGCGCAGCTGCCGGTGTTCATTGGTCTGTTCCACGTGCTGCGCTCCTTTAACCGCACCGGTACTGGTGCTGGTGGTCTGGGCTTGAGCATTGAGCAGAACCGCAACACAGCGAATTACATCTTCTCCCCCGAAGACGTGCAGTCCTTCCTGGATGCCCGTGTGTTCGGTGTGCCGTTGTCCTCCTACATCTCCATGCCACAGGAGCAGTACGCGGCGTTCGCCCCCGTGGACTTCACCAAAACCAACATCATCATGGTGGCTGTGCCGCTGATTTTGATCAGCGTGGTGATGACGCACTTCAACACCCGCCTATCCATGAAGCGCCAGCGCGAGCGCATGGCTAAGCGCAAGGCCGATGAGGCAGCAAAGGGCAAAAAGCCAGCCAACAATGGTCCGATGTCTGCGGAGATGATGGAAACGCAGATGAAGACCATGAACGGCATGACGCTGTGGTTCGTCCCGGCAACCCTGCTGTTCACCGGTGTTTTCTGGCACATTGGTCTGCTGACCTACATGGTGACCAACAACGTGTGGACCTTCATCCAGTCCATGATCGTCTTTGACAAGATGGACCGCGAAGAAGCCGCTGAGGAAGAGGCCCGCCGCGAAGCAAAGCGTGCATCCGCACCCCAGCCGGGTGCCCGCAAGGTGGATAACCGCTCTAAAAAGCAGCGTCAAGCCGACGCTCAGAAGCGGAAGTAACCCTTATGCTGGACAACCTTTCCCAATGCGAGCCCGCCCCCGCCGCGGCCACCGCTGTCTTCGGTGACAGGTTGGAACTCGCCCAGGCCTACCACGATTCCCTGGCCACCACGGCTGCGGAACGTGGATTTATCGGCCCGAAAGAGGTTTCCCGCCTGTGGAGCCGCCACATTCTCAACTGCGGCGTCATCTCCGAAGCGTTCCGTGAGGGTGCGTCCGTCGCTGACATAGGCTCCGGTGCTGGCCTGCCTGGCATTCCGCTGGCCATCGCGCGCCCGGACCTTTCTGTCACGCTCATTGAGCCACTGCTTAAACGCTCCACCTACCTCAGTGAGGTCAAAGCAGAACTCAGCCTGGACAACGTCACCGTTATTCGCGGGCGTGCGGAAGAGCAAAAGAGGTTGCTTTTCGACGTTGTGACATCCCGCGCCGTCGCTCCCCTTGGTAAACTCGCCGTCTGGTCGCTGCCGCTCGTGCGGCCGGGTGGGGCGATGGTGGCGATGAAGGGGGCGTCCGTAAGCGAGGAGCTTGAACGCGACGCGAAAGTCATTGCGAAAGCCGGCGGCGTGGATGCTGAAATTTTTGCGGTTGGTGCGGATGTACTGGAACAACCCACCACCCTGATCCGCATAACTCGGGTGGGCTAAACGGATGTCGCCGGCATTTATTAGAGTCTGTGTGTAACAGTTTATTTATTCAACGGGAGGCCACGTGGACGATCAGCAGTGGGATGACACACCTATCGCCGTCGCCGCCCGCCGCGCCGCGTACATGAACACGGGTAAAGAGACAGTGCCCAAACCTGAAAAGCCCCGCGTGATCACCGTGGCTAACCAAAAAGGCGGGGTAGGAAAAACCACCACCTCCGTTAATCTGGCAGCGTCTTTGGCCAAGCTCGGGTGCAAGGTGCTGGTGATCGACCTTGACCCCCAAGGCAACGCCTCCACAGCACTTGGTGCGGCGCACCGCGATGGAGAAACCTCGTCCTACGAGATCCTCATTGGTTCCGCCACCGCGGAGGAAGCCCTCCAACAATCCGGCCCCAACCTGTATTGCATTCCTGCCACCATCGACCTAGCCGGCGCGGAGATTGAGCTGGTCAGTCTGGTGCGCCGCGAGTATCGCCTGGCCGATGCGCTGGGTCGTGGGTTTCTGGAAGAACACGAATTCGACTACGTCTTCGTGGACTGCCCACCATCTCTCGGTCTGCTGACCATCAACGCGATGAACGCCGTTGATGAGGTCCTGATTCCCATCCAGTGCGAGTACTATGCCCTGGAAGGCGTGGGCCAACTCCTGAACAACATCAGCATGATCCGGCAGGCCCTCAACCCGAACCTGCACATTTCCGCAGTGCTCCTGACCATGTATGACGGTCGCACCAAACTCTCCGAACAAGTCGTCGACGAAGTCCGCGGCCAATTCGGCGACGTGGTGCTCCGCAATGCTATTCCACGCTCCATTAAAGTGTCCGAAGCCCCAGGTTTCGGCCAAACCGTCATCGACTATGACCCTGGCTCCACCGGCGCCATGGCTTACTTCGACGCAGCCAAAGAACTAGCAACCCGTGGCGACTACCAGCCGCACCCAACAACAGGACCCATCGGCGTGAGCCCCGAGATCGCCGCCCAACTTGGTCAGGAGGACAACTAACATGGCGCAACAGCGAAAAGGCGGACTAGGCCGCGGGCTTGCCGCCCTCATCCCGTCCAACCCGGACCAACCCCAGAAAACTGGCCCGCTGGGTGACAGCGCAGCCGACGTCATCATCGGCGGGTCCAAAGGGGCGCGTGAAGCCGCTGACTCCTCCGGTTCTTCGGCAGCGAAATCGAAGAAGGTAAAGGGCGCTCCTAACATCCCAGGCGCACCGGTTATCGGTGGATCCGCTGATGGTTCTGGTGCCGGGACTGTTCCTGCAGCGATGGTGAGTGCGGATTCTTTCGGTGCCACCTACCAGGAGATTCCCATCGGGGATATCTTCCCCAACGCGAAGCAGCCACGCACTGATTTTGATGAGGATGAACTGGCCGAACTGGTCCATTCCGTCAAGGAATTCGGTCTGCTGCAGCCCATTGTCGTCCGCCCCGCCAAGGACGGCTACGAGCTCATCATGGGTGAACGCCGTTGGCGTGCCTCTGCCAAGGCAGGCCTGAAGCGTATCCCTGCGATCGTGCGTGACACCTCCGATGAGGACATGCTGCGTGACGCACTCCTGGAGAACATCCACCGTGTGCAGCTCAACCCCCTTGAAGAAGGCGCTGCCTACCAGCAGCTGCTTGAGGAGTTCGGCGTCACCCAAGAGCAACTCGCTGACCGTCTTGGACGGTCGCGCCCGACCATCACGAACACGATTCGTTTGCTCAACCTGCCTGTCCCCGTGCAGCGCCGCGTGGCCGCGGGTGTGTTGAGCGCCGGCCACGCCCGTGCGCTGCTAGCTGTCAAGGTGGGTGCTGAGGCACAAGAGCAGCTGGCTGATCGGATTGTGGCCGAGGGCTTGAGTGTTCGCGCCACCGAGGAAGCCGTGACCCTGCTTAACCGCTCAGGCGCGCTGCCGGAGAAACCTAAGCGCCAGCCCACCCCGCAGCCGGAATTCCTCACCCAGGCCGCTGACCGGCTTGCTGATGAATGGGACACCAAAGTCTCTGTCACCATGGGTAAGCGCAAAGGCAAGATCGTCGTGGAGTTCGGTGACCGCGAGGACTTTGAGCGCATCTTGGCCCTGATTGAGAGCCGGGATTAAACGGGACTGGTGAAGGATTTAACACCACTGCTGAGTTCCAAGTAGACCAAAACCCCCTGACGAGGGGGTTTTAAAATTGGATGTTCGGCGGGGTGTTAAATCCTTCACCGAATGCGTTAGCCTTGCTCCTCTTGCAGGAGCTCCTTGAAGGAGTATGTGCCCGTCGGCTGGGTATCTTCATCCAACAGGTAGAGGCGCTTCACGGCGACAACGATCGCTTCGGCGATCGCGTCTCGCTGAGTCGGGTCCGTGACAATGGACACGTCACGCGGGTTAGTCAGATACCCCAACACCACCTCAACGGATGGCATCTCCGTCATGCGGAGCAGCTCCCACGTCCGGCCGTGGGTGTAGCAGTTACCCAGGTCTGTGCGCGCAACAATCTCACGCTGGATGAAACCCGAAAGGGTTTCCCCAGTCATTGAGGAGGCACCCTGCTCCGAACCGAAGTAGAACGTGGCCACACCGTTGGCCTTGTCATTGTGGTAGCGGTCCAGCTGCAAAGAGATAAGCAAATCCGCATCAAACCCATTCGCCATATCGGCGCGGGCCTTCGGCGAGGGGTGATCACCGCGGGGACGCGACATGATCGTCTCCATCCCGGCGGCAATCATGCGGGATTCCACACGGGAAGCCAAATCCCACAAGATCTCCTCTTCGGAGATCCGCCCATGACGTCCCGTGACATCCATGGGATTAGACACGTCAATATTCGGGTCGATCACTACGCGCTTACCCGTCAGACGCGGACCGGCCCTGCGGACCACCTCGCGCTCACGGATCGCCTGCGTGGAACCACCAGTGATCCGTCGGCCAAGCAGACTCAGGGCGTGAAGCGTTTCCGGCCCACACATCCCGTCATCCTGGATGCCGTAATTCAGCTGGTAATTCGACAACGCCTCATGCGTATCTGGGCCAAAGTGCCCATCAATACGCCCCGAATAAAAGCCCAATTCCTGCAGCTGCTTCTGCAACTGGCTCACATCATCGCCCACCATGATCTGGTTTGGCTCATAGCTCAGCACACGCGCACCAAGCGTGTATGAGGCCTGACGCAGCTCACGCAACGTCAAATCATCAATCTCACCGGAGGGCAAAATCCCGCGCGACTGTTGGAAGGCTTTCAGGGTGTTCGCCAAAGCATCGTCGAAAAGCATTTCTTCCGGCGAAAATTTACGGCGACTCCACTCCCCCACGTCCCCCTCAAAACCAGTGAGCAGGCCGAGCCGCGCAAGCGTCGAGCGGACCTCAGCGACGCGCGGGCTCAAATCCCCCACCCCAAGACGTCCTATCACTACTCACCTTTCTTCACGGACTTGTACCGCAATAATCTTACTGACCATGCGGAATTAACCGACGATGGTCTGCCCCAATCTAAATATGCGCCTCAAGGCGAGCAATAATGTCTTCCTTCGGCTCTACGCCAACAAAGTTTTCCACCACTTCCCCACCCTTGAAAATAAGCAGATTCGGGATCGACATTACCTGGTAAGTCGCAGCGAGTATGCGTTCCTGGTCCACGTTGACCTTCACCACCTTCGCGCGACCCGCCAGCTCCTCAGCCACATCCTCAAGAGCCGGTGCCAACCTGTGGCACGGCCCGCACCAGTCAGCCCAAAAATCCACGAGAACCGGCACATCGGAATCAATGACTTCCTGCTTGAACGTGACCTGGTTCGCTTCGATAGAACCCGACATTGAGTGCTCCTTATTAATAGTGGTTCAGCTTGACGTTAAAACTAGCGGTTTTAAAGCGACTCCAAGTAGTGCTCCGCATCAATGGCTGCCCGGCAACCAGAGCCCGCCGCGGTAATTGCCTGGCGGTAATAGTTATCTACCAGATCACCAGCAGCGAAGACACCCGAGATGGAGGTCTTGGTGCTCGGGTGCTCCACGGTGACATAGCCTTCCGCATCCGTGGCTACCTGGCCCTCCAGGAAACTCGAGCGCGGATCGTGGCCGATAGCCACGAACATAGCGGTGGCGTCCAACTCAGATTCCTCCCCCGTCACAGTGTTCTTTAGACGCAGACCGGCAACCTTGCCACCGTCTTCGAGGACTTCCTCCACAACCGTGTTGGTAAGGATCTCAATCTTCTCATTCGCCCGCGCACGGTCCAGCATGATCTGGGAGGCACGGAACTCCTCACGGCGGTGAATGAGCGTGATCTTTGAACCAAAACGGCTGAGGAAGGTGGCTTCCTCCATCGCGGAATCCCCACCGCCAACAACGGCAATGTGCTGGTCCTTGAAGAAGAAGCCGTCACAGGTCGCGCACGTAGACACACCGCGACCAGTCAGCTGCTGCTCACCCGGAATACCCAAGTGGCGCGGGGCCGCACCGGTGGCCAGGATGACAGAACGGGCAGTGAAGACCTCATCCCCCACGTGCACCTTCTTAACTGCGCCCTCTAGCTCCACGCTATCCACCATCTCCGCGCGCAGATCCGCGCCGAAACGCTCCGCCTGCGCACGCATCTCCATCATGAGATCCGGGCCCATAATGCCCTTCTCAAAACCGGGGTAATTTTCCACCTCAGTGGTGTTCATCAACTCACCACCGAACTCAAAACCTTCAAACACCAGTGGCTTCAGGTTTGCGCGCGCGGTGTACAACGCCGCCGTGTAGCCAGCGGGGCCGGAGCCAATAACGATGACATCGTGGGTGTCTTCCTCTCCTTCTCCGAACGGAGAAGAAGAGGTCGGAGTGGAAGTAGACATGGAGTTCGGTACGGTCATGCGTGCCAGTCTAACGTGCCACCTCGTCCGCGAAGTAGTCCACGATCATCTCGCGTGCCCTATGGCGCCGGGACTTCACGGTGCCCGGTGCCACGCCAAGTTCGCGGGCGGCGGTGTTGACGGTGAGCCCCTGGACGTCGATAAGCATGAGTGCCCTGCGGTGCGCAGACGGCATCTTCGCCAGGATCTGCCGCAGCGCCATAATCCGATCAAAATTTTGGAATGGCGCATACGCAGCCGCATTGATCATGGCGGGCACCATCGTGTCTTCATCATCCAGGCTCAGGTGGCGGCGCTTGTTCTCAGCCCGTTTTGCGTGGTCATGGCCCGCGTTGACCACCAGGCGGTAGAGCCATGTGGCCAGGGCGGCCTCCGAGCGGAAGGTGTGCATGTTCAGTGAGGCTTTCAGCAGCGCTTCCTGCACAATATCCTGCGCATCGTGGTGGTTGCGTGCATTTCTGCGGGCCACCGCAATCAGCCGCGGAGTATGCCTATCGACGATCGCCTCAAACGCCCGCACATCCCCCTTCAAATATTCCGCCGCCAACGCCTCATCCGACCAGGCACGCTGCGCTTTTCTGCGCTGTAGCTTGTTCATGGTTGCCCCCAAACAATCCCAAATCCCCGAATATTTGTCTTCATTGTGGCATGCGAAGCGACGTTATGCCACCAAAAAGTGTCCACTTAAGTGGACACTGCGAAAAAGGTGAAAAACCCGCCGACTTTTAACGCGGGCGTGTACCCACAATGGTGACTTCCCGGATCACAGCGGGCGCGCCATTCCAGGTGGGATTGTCAGCAGGGGCACTAATTGCAATGATGATGCCTTCGAGTTCGGCCAGCTCCGGCTGCTGCGGAACCTTGATGGAAAAGCGCTTGTCCGTCAGTGTTCCTGTGGAGATGACGGGAAGATCAGTGTCAGAGCTTCCTGTGGCCTCAGTGTTCGTGTTCTCGTGCGGAAGGGCGTAGATGGTGTAATCGAGCCCGCCGGTTTTGCTGTTGAGGATGATACTGCGCGCGGTGAAGTTGGTGTTTCCAGCGCGCTCCTGCGGGGTGAGCACAATCCGGTCACCGGGTGACACTGTTGCTGTGGTAGCGGTATCCCCATCCGCCAATGCTGCAAAAGCAGGGTCGGGGGTGACAGAAGAAATGATTACCGCGGGCTGTGCTGAATCGGTGGAATCATTTTCAACCTTTTCCACAGAGTCCTTCGTCACCGGCGCATCGGGATTCTTACTGAACTGGCTGATCACAAAGACGCTCAATGCAGCAACGGCGACCACAGCCATGATGGCCGCTGAAACCAGTGCGGTTGTGCCCACGGTGCCCATACCACGTGCACCAAAACCAGCAACGAGTGCCGGCTGCGGTGCAATTTCCGGGGCGGGCTGGGGCGCCCCCAGCGTGGCGTCCGGCCGGGTTGCTGCCATCAGTAAGTCTTGTGCAGATTCCCAGGCAGCATCATCTGCCTCAATGCTCGCGGTGGCCAGCACCGTGGGGAAAGCGAGGACAACAATGCCATCCTCCGTCACGCGCATGCGGTTACGGTTATCCAGACCCAGCGCCAGCCCATGCTCGTGGGCGAACTGGATGGACTTGCTCAGTGGCACCGTTGCGGCGTGGACTGCCTCCTCGACTAGTGGCGTGGTGGACTCGGCGACGGCCTGCAGGGAGGAACCTGAAATCCAGTCGGCTATAACAAGGCAGCCAGTGCGGTAGGAAATAACATCCAGAATCGGGGCGACCGCGGGCAGGTGCAGCTTTGCGATCGCCCGGGTGCGGTGGGCCACCCCGGCGGCGTCAAGCGC
>NZ_VXKH01000013.1 GCF_008693065.1 Corynebacterium tuscaniense
CGCCGCGTTGCCCAGGCCACCGAAGCCGCCCTCCGCCGCGATGAACCGGGTGCCGGGCGTGACCAGGTCAGCGAGAATCTCCCCCTCCGCACTGCGCACCACCGTGCCCACGGGGACCTCCACTACCAAGTCCTCACCGCGTGCTCCATTCCGGTGATCCCCCTCACCGTTGCCGCCGCGCTTTGCCTTCAAGTGCGGGCGGTACTGGAAGTCCAACAGTGTGTGTACCTGCGGTGAAACCACCAGGATGATGTCCCCACCATGGCCACCGTTGCCCCCATCCGGCCCACCTAGCGGCTTGAACTTTTCACGGTGCACGGAAACACAGCCGTGGCCACCATCGCCGGCCTGTAGATGCAAGACAGCCTGATCAACGAACTGAGCCATGGTGGGTCTCCTCTCCTGCTGGGGTCAAATGGGGGTTCAGTGGGCGGGTCTAACCATGAAAATACCGGCGTCGGTGAAAGATTTTGCACCCCAACTGAAGGCCAAAATTAAACCTGCAGGTCAGAGATTTCTAAACTATGATAGTTACCGGTGAAATGTAATATCTTTCAACGACCGCGCCAGTGAGCGAGCCAGAGCGAGCCAGTGGACCGGGACGGACGGACCACGGGCCAGTACCCCCACCCACACAAAAACGCGCCGGCAACCCCCGCCCGGGGATCGCGGCGCGCTTAAGAAGCGTGGCCGTGGGAGCACTGAACGCACTCCCCGCTGGCTTACGCGGTAGCGGTCTTCTCCTCAACCACTGCGTCATCGACCAGGCCAGCCTCGTTGGCAGCCTCGATGACCTCGGAAGCCACGCCCTCGCCGTCAGCGGGGACGATGTTGACAATGCGACGCTTCTTCTTGATGCCGAACTGGACGGAGCCAGCTGCGAGTGCGAAGAGCGTATCGTCGCCGCCGCGGCCGACGTTGTCGCCCGGGTGGAACTTGGTGCCGCGCTGGCGGACGAGGATCTCGCCTGCCTTCACCTGCTGGCCGCCGAAGCGCTTCACACCGAGGCGCTTGGACTCAGAGTCGCGGCCGTTCGAGGTGCTGGATGCACCCTTCTTGGTTGCCATTGTGGTTCCTCTCTAAACGTCTCGGTTTACTTGATGCCGGTGATCTTGACGGTGGTCAGCTGCTGGCGGTGGCCCTGACGCTTCTTGTAACCGGTCTTGTTCTTGTACTTCATGATGTTGATCTTCGGACCCTTGCCATGCTCAACGATCTCAGCGGAAACGTTGACCTTGGCCAGGTCGTCGGAGGTGGCGGTTACCTTGGCACCGTCGACAAGCAGAACAGGGGTGAGCGCCACAGAATCGCCAGCTTCACCCTCGATCTTCTCGACCCGAACGAGGTCGCCTTCGGCAACCTTGTACTGCTTTCCGCCGGTCTTGACGATTGCGTACATAGCGGGTTACCCCTTTCTTCTTCTCGCACGGCGCCGGCATGCCACGGCACCACTATCTCATTCTTGCTTGTGTTTCGGGGTTTGTTAACGGCAGCCTCGCCCGCATGCTTGATCACAAAAGGCGCGCCCCAAAACAGCGACTGTCAAAGACTACACCGGCGCCCCCGCAAAGACCAAACTGCTCTTATGCGTGGGCGCAGTTCGTGTGTGTTTAAGTGGTGCGCCTCCGCGTAGCGCGTCGCCGGCCACGAGTAGGAGTGCGTGATGTGGCCTCTTTGGCCTCTTGCCGTTGCTTCGGTTCAGGCACCTTATGCACGCTTGTCGACGTCTTCCGCGTCGCACGCCTCCTACCCCTGCCCCCAGTAGTTCGAGTGACTGGTGCTTTCTCCTTGACCTCGATTGAAACCTCGCTTTGCGCCTCAGACGTGTGCTCGGCCTTAGCTGGGGTGTCCTTTTCGAAGTCCTCTCGGCGCGGGCGGTGATCAGACTTGGAGTTGCCACGCGTGTTGCGCTTGCGGCGCGGGGAGTTCTCAAACTCTTCCAGTGCCTCTTCGTAGGTTTGGGAAGTGGTCTGGGTTGTTTCCTCAGCGGTAGTGTCTCGCTTCTGCTCCTGCTGCTGACTTTCGCTTCGGCCGCGGCCACGGCCGCTGCCGCGGCGTCCGCGACGACGGGATGAACGACGCTTGGGCTGTTCCTCAGCGTCCTCAGCGGATACCACCGCGTCGGCGAGTTCCTCGATGCTGGAAGATCCGTTGGAGTCTTCCTGAGAGTCCTCGTGGGAGTTCATCGCCAAAGCGGTCGGGTGGTTGCCCGGATTCTGCGCCGGTTTATGGCGACGAGAGGAACGGCTGTGGCTGTTCTCCGCCCCAGATGAGTCGGCGTGGTGGGAGGTGTCGGTGGTGGTCACTGGGTCGTCGCTAAGCACGATGCCGCGACCATCGCAGTGCTCACACTTGGTGGAGAACGTCTCCACGAGACCGGTGCCCAAACGCTTGCGCGTGAGCTGAACCAGGCCAAGCGAGGTCACCTCCGAAACCTGGTGGCGTGTGCGATCGCGGCCGAGGGCTTCCTTGAGACGACGCAGAACGAGCTCCTGGTTTTCAGGGAGGATCATATCGATGAAATCGATGATGATCATGCCGCCGATATCCCGCAGGCGCAGTTGACGCACGATCTCTTCCGCGGCTTCCATGTTGTTGGCGGTCACGGTCTCCTCCAAGGAACCGCCGGAGCCGGTGAATTTGCCGGTGTTGACGTCAATGACAGTCATTGCTTCGGTGCGGTCAATGACCAGGGTGCCACCGGACGGCAGCCACACGATACGGGACAGCGCTTTCTGGATCTGCTCGTCGATGCGATAGACCTCGAAGGCGTCCTTGCCGTCGTGTTCACTGCGGTCGAATTTCTCCACTCGGTCCAGCAGATCAGGCGCAACTGACTGGACGTAGTTATGCACCACGTTCCAGGACTTCTTGCCGTCCACGACAAGGGCATCAAAGTCCTCGTTGAACAGGTCACGCACAACCTTGACCAAAAGCTTCGGCTCCTCATACAGCGTGACAGGCTTGGAACCCGGGGAGTTCTTTTCCTTCTCCGCCTGTTCCTGGATGGCCTCCCACTGGGTGTGCAGACGAGCAACGTCCGCACCAATAGCTTCCTCCGAGGCGCCTTCCGCGGCGGTGCGAATGATGGCGCCACCCTTGCCCGGAACAACCTTGACCAGGATGTCCTTGAGGCGCTTACGCTCCGGGGCGGGCAGCTTGCGCGAAATACCAGCACTGCGACCACCCGGGACATATACAAGGAAGCGCCCCGCCAAGGAAATCTGGGTGGTCAGCCGGGCACCCTTGTGGCCTACCGGATCCTTGGTCACTTGAACCAGCACCTGGTCACCGGATTTCAGAGCCTGCTCAATGCGGCGGGAACGGCCACCCAAACCAGCGGACTTCCAATCCACCTCGCCGGCATACAACACGCCATTGCGGCCCTGCCCGATGTCAATGAAGGCAGCTTCCATACTTGGCAGCACGTTCTGCACGCGGCCGAGGTAGATGTTGCCAATCATGGAGGCACTCTCGTCTGAATCCACGAAGTGCTCGACCAACAGACCATCTTCCAGAACACCGACCTGGGTCAGCTTGCCCGGACCATCGTGGCGCGCACGTTCACGCACAACCATGGTGCGTTCCACTGACTCGCGCCGCGCTAGAAACTCAGCCTGCGAGACAACCCGCGAACGCTTGCGCTCTTCCTCGCGCCGCTCAGTGCGACGACGGCGCTGCGCCTCCAAGCGTGAGGAGCCCTTGATCGCTTTAGGTTCTTGAATCTGATCTGCGGCAGACTCTTGCTTTTCCTCGCGCTTTTCTTCTTGCTTATCCGCGTCCCCTTTCGCCGCACTCCCCGATCGCCGCACACGTCTACGGGAACCAGTTGGTGCCTTGAAGATCGGCGCGTACACCTCCGTAGCTTCTTCTACTTCAGTGGCATGCGCTTCGGCTTCGGCAGCTTCTTCGGCGGAGATTTCTTCGACGAGATCCTCCACGTCAATCGGGGTATCTTCGGTGTCCTGCGGGGCGCCCTCCGCATCTTCAGCTAGGACCTGTTCGAGGTCCGCCTCAACCTTTTCCGTGATCTGGTTAATCTCGTTTTCCACGTCCTTGCGCACGCGATGCCGGATCTTTTCGTCCGCATCATCTGCAGCACTCTTCGTGTCAGCACTGTCCTGCGCTGCGGTTGGGGTTGCAGGGGCTTGCTCCAAAGCGTCGAGAAGCTGCTCAGTTTCTGCACGCGTCAGGGTGGACTGCGCTACCTTGACTAGCCCCAGATCGCTGAGAGCAATGATCAGTTCCTTTGACTGCATCCCCAGCATCTTCGCCAACGCGAACACACGGGTCTTGTCCTGAATCTGGGAACGATCCATCAACTGTTTCGACGCAGACTTCTTAGTCGTTTTCTTCGCGGCCTTTTTGTTCGACTTTCTAGCGGTTTTCTTGGTTGTTGCCCGGCGACGCGACTTGTCGGGGGTTGCAATGTCGTCCTTATCCGACACGGAAATCTCCTATTGAATTGACCGTGCAGGGTACGTCCACGCCTACCAGCCGGGCGCTGGTGGAAAGAAAACCACCGCCGCCGCACAGCTGCGCGTCCACGCCCACACGGTGATACGGGTGTGTATAAAGCTTGACACCTATTGTGTCACAGCTTGCGCGGAGACTGTGGGACGCACGCGGAGACGCACGGACCAAGAGAGAAAAAGCCCGGTGTTCAAACACAAAAAGTCCCCACTATGTTGTGGGGACTAAGACAGTACGGCGCGCACTTAGAGGTTCGGGAACCAGATAGCAATCTCACGCTCAGCGGACTCTGGGGAGTCCGAACCATGAACAACATTCTCACCAACGGTCAGAGCAAAATCACCGCGGATCGTACCAGGCGTTGCTGCCTCAACAGGGTGGGTGCCACCGGCCAGCTGACGCCACGCAGCGATAGCAGACTCGCCCTCGACGATGCCAGCTACCAGCGGTGCAGAGGTGATGAAATCAACGAGTTCACCGAAGAAAGGCTTGTCCTTGTGTTCCTCGTAGTGCTTCTCAGCGGTTGCGCGATCAGCGGTGCGCAGATCCATCTCAACGAGTTTCAGGCCTTTGCGCTCAATACGGGAGATGATTTCCCCCACGTGGCCATTCTTGACGCCGTCCGGCTTAATCAGAATCAGAGTACGTTCAGTCATGTTTCCAACCTTAGCGTCTAGAGCTCTCTAACGATGTCCGCGGCCTCGCCGTAGCTGGTGTTGCGAAACCACAACTGAACCTGACACGCTGCCTTATCCATATCGCCTGCAGCTTTCATCCCCGCAATAATCTCGCGCTGCTCCTCGTCTAAGTCGATGGGAGCACTTTCCATCGAGACATAGTTCTTCGCGAGCCACAGAACTAAGCACACCGCAGCAAACACAACGGCAGCGATATTGATTGCGCGCGGAAAATCCAGATAGACGCCAGCAATTGCCACCACCGAACCAAGCGCAGCGGCAATGAGATAAAGGGCTTTCATGATGTCTCACATTAGTGGAGGCAGCAGAATTCTTCACAGCTCCCCCTTAGTAAAACCCAAAGTAAAAATTAAGCCGATTTTTAGCACACGTTAATGAGGTGCAGGTCACAATGGTCTGCAGACTTCACAAGCCTAACCTTTCTTGGTTTGTGATTTTTCTCGTCCGGAATACCGAAAGGACCACCATGATCTATCAAAGCCCGTATCCAGATCTCGAGCTTTTCGACGGCTCCGTTTACGACCTGATCTTCCACAACCTGACCGCAGCCGACGCCGGCCGTCCTGCGATTACAGAACTGACTACGGGCAACAGCATCACCTATACCGAATTGAAGGAGGAGGCTGATGCCATGGCTGGATACCTTGCCGCGCACGACATTGGTCCCGGCAGCGTTGTCTCCCTACAGATCCCTAACTGCATCGACTTTGCTGTAGCACTCTTTGGCATCTTCCGCGCCGGGGCAACCGTGAACCCCATCGGTGTCCTGATGAATCCAAAAGACGTTGAAAGGATCGCAGGAATGGCCGGCGCAGACTTCTTCATCGGCGTGTCCGATGTTGGAAGTGAGCAGCATTTGTGGCATTACGAGGTGGAGCGGATCGCCGAGAAGCGCTTGCCCGCACCTGATATTCACGTCGACGGAAACACTTTGGCATCTGTCCCTTTCTCCTCGGGCACGACGGGCATGCCAAAAGGGGTGATGCTCACCCATAGCAATCTCACTTCTAATGTGCTTCAGGCACGTTACATGCTGGAAAAGAACGACATTGGGCCGCATACGAAGACCCTGTCACCTCTTCCTTTCTCCCACATTTACGGCATGACCGCGCTACTACTCACCCCGTTGCTGCAGCGCGCACACATCTTCACGATGCCGAAGTTCGACCTCGATATGTTCCTGCGTGCACACGGCGAGCACGACATTGAGATGACATTCATCGCTCCGCCCATGGCCGTCGCACTAGCAAAGCATCCCGCTGTCACTGCCGAGGGCTTCGCCGCAAGCAGGCTCATGTTCTCCGGCGCCGCCCCATTGGACGAGGAGGTTGCACGCGCCGTTGAACTCCGCATCAATACCGATTGTGTGCAGGGCTACGGCATGACGGAGACCTCCCCGGCCGTCAACATTGGCATCAAAAGCGAGAACAACCCAGGCTCTATTGGACACCCAGTTCCGAACACGGAGTGTCGCATCGTTGATATTGAAACCCTCGAAGACGTGCCCCAAGGAGAGGCGGGCGAACTCCTCGTCCGCGGCCCACAGGTGATGCGGGGCTACCTGAATAATGAGGAAGCCACCAATGAAACATTTGTTGACGGTGGTTGGTTGCGCACAGGTGACGTGGCGCGCGTAGATGAGGCCGGGTTCTTCTACATCGTCGATCGCGCAAAAGAAGTGATCAAGTACAAGGGCTACCAGGTTGCACCAGCGGAGCTCGAGGCACTGCTCCTCACCCACGAAGCAATTGCCGACGCAGGAGTGGTCGGCGTCAACCGCGACGGTTTGGAAATCCCGCGCGCATTCGTCGTCCGGCAACAGGGCGCTGATCTCACCGAAGAGCAACTCATGGACTGGGTTGCCGAGCGCGTCACCCCCTATAAGAAGGTGCGTGCCGTGACATTTATCGACGAAATTCCCAAAAATCCCACCGGGAAGATTCTGCGCAAAGACCTGCGCCTTATCCCCTTGGAAGCGTAGTCAGAACTCCCTCTTTCACCCGGGGTACAGATGAGGGGCAATGAGTGCGAGAAATCCTAGAAAAATCGCCTCAAAAACATTTGTAAACACCTGCGACATAAGTCACAATTAAAGGCGTTATGGTTTTGCTCCACATTCACGGGGCGGAACCTCGCCGGAATCCAAGAAAGAGGAACTCATGGCTGACAACCCAGTCCACGAACTGCTCGATCCGAAAACCGACTACTACCAGGTATTCGCCGATATTGACGGTGAGGACTTGGAGTGGTGGAAGAAGGCTCGCGAGTTCGGTGAATTCGCCCGCCCCTACATCAATGAGGGTTGGGAAAAGGCCGAGTACCAGATCCCTGTCGTAGAAGAAGCGGGTAAGCGTGGCCTGTTCCGTGATGGCATCGACATCGAGGGTGAGCCGCACATGTCCGTGCGTGCTGCCCGCCTGATGGCTTTCGAGTACGCACGTACGGATGCCTCCATGGGCACCGCATTCGGCGTTCAGGCTGGCCTGGCTATGCAGTCCATCGCCATGTGTGGTTCTGAGGAGCAGAAGGCTAAGTACCTGAAGCCGATGTGCCACCTGGAGATCCGCGGTGCATTCGCTCTGACTGAGCCGGATCACGGCTCCGACTCCATCGCTCTGGAGACCACCGCTGAGAAGGATGGTGACGAGTGGGTCATCAACGGCGAGAAGAAGTGGATCGGCCACGGCTCCGTCGGCCACATCGCCATCGTCTGGGCACGCGACACCGCCGATGGTCAGGTCAAGGGCTTCATCGTGGACCAGGACCAGGAGGGCTATGAGGCGGAGACGATCGTCGGTAAGGCATCGCTGCGCGGCATCCCGCAGGCACACATCAAGCTGAACAACGTCCGCGTTTCTGATGACCGCCGTCTGCCGGGCGCGAACTCCTTCCGCGACTGCGCGAAGGTGCTCACCGGTACGCGTGTGTCCGTCGCATGGGCATCCCTCGGTCTTGCCACCGACTGCTATGAGAAGGCTCTTGACTACGCCCAGCGCCGCGTCCAGTTCGGTCGCCCGCTGGTGAAGAACCAGATCATCCAACAGCGTCTCGCTGACATGCTGCAGGATTTGACCTCCATGTTCCTGTACTGCCGTCGCCTCCTTGAGCTCGAGGAGTCCGGCCAGCTCACCGAGCAGCAGGCAGCTCTGGCGAAGGTTCACTGCACCCGTGCAGCACGCAAGATCTCCGCTGACGCGCGCGACATGTTCGGCGGCGTAGGCATTCTCCTGGAGAACGACGTGGCACGCCACCACGCCGACATCGAGGCACTGCACACCTACGAGGGCACGGACACCATGCAGTCCCTCATCGTGGGCAAGTCCATCACCGGCGTCGGCGCATTCGCAGGTTAATCGCCATGGCAGATCAGAATGTGAATGGGGTTGCAGCGCTACTGAACCCGAAGACGGACTATTACCAGGTGTTCGCCGATGTTGATGGTGAGGACCTTCAGTGGTGGAAGAAAGCCCGCGAATTCATGGAATTCGCCCGCCCCTCCATCAATGAGGCGTGGGAGAAGGCCGAGTACAACATCCCCGGTGTTGAGGAAGCGGCACGCCGCGGCCTTGTCACCGACGGCATTTCTATCGACGGCCAGCCCGGCATTTCCATTCGTGCAAACCGCCTGATCCAGATGGAATTCGCGCGCACCGACGCATCAACGGCCACCGCGCACATCGTTCAGTCCGGCCTGGCGATGCGCTCGATCGACATGTGCGGCTCCGAGGAGCAGAAGGCCAAGTACCTGGGCCCGATGTCCCGCATGGAGATCCGCGGCGCCTTCGCCTTGACTGAGCCAGATCACGGTTCCGATTCCATCGGACTGGAGACCTCTGCTCGCCGCGAGGGCGACGAGTGGGTCATCAACGGTGAGAAGAAGTGGATCGGCCACGGCTCCGTGGGCCACATCTCCATCGTCTGGGCACGTGATGAGGAAGACGGTGAAGTCAAGGGCTTTATCGTTGACCAGGACCAGGAGGGGTATGAGGCGGAAACGATCGTCGGTAAGGCATCGTTGCGCGGCATTCCGCAAGCGCACATCAAGCTTAACGACGTCCGCGTGTCCGACGACCGCCGTCTGCCCAACTCCCACTCCTTCCGCGACACCGCGAAGGTGCTCACCGGAACCCGCATCGCGGTCGCGTGGGTGGCCCTCGGCATGGCGATCGACTGCTACGAGAAGGCTCTTGACTACGCCCAGCGCCGCGTCCAGTTCGGCCGCCCACTGGTGAAGAACCAGGTCATCCAGCAGCGCCTCGCTGACATGCTGCAGGAAGTCACCTCCATGGCGCTGTACTGCCGTCGCCTCCTCGAACTGGAGGAAGCCGGCGAACTCAACGAGAAGCAGGCAGCCCTGGCTAAAGTGCACAACACCCGCGGCGCACGCAAGGTGTCCGCCGACGCGCGCGACATGTTCGGTGGCGTAGGCATTCTCCTGGAGAACGACGTGGCACGCCACCACGCCGATATTGAATCCCTGCACACCTATGAGGGCACTGACACGATGCAGTCCCTCATCGTGGGTAAATCCATCACCGGTGTGAGCGCGTACCGTTCATAAGAACGCAAACACCGGGCCTGGCAACGTGCTGGGCCCGGTTTTTCATGCCCCGAACAGATCGAAGTGCGTCGCCTTATCTTCGTCGATATCTGTAGCGAGGTGCGAGTACACCACCAGGTCGTTGTAGATGCCACGCAGCAACTCAGCGTGCCTGCTCATTCCTTCGAAAGTGAAGTCGGCACGCTGCGCAACCCGTCGCCACGATGACCTGCGACGATCATCGGGACTATTGCTTACGTGCTTTGCAGACCTTGCAGATCATTGAAAATCTGCTCGTTGAAATCGTAAACATAAGGACCCCATTTTTTAATAGCGGCGGTCAAAGCACCATCATCTAAACCAGTGCTGGTGTCCACGACCCCGCGCGTGAACATCTCGATGTGGTCACCATAATCGTAAATACAAGCTGAGGGAGCCGCCGCTTGCATGCTCAGCCAGTTAATCGAGTGCGCAAGCGCCTCCCCCAAACCGGGCAAAGACTGTAGTGAAGATCCGATGATAAACCGCAGCGCACCGTCGATAACTTCGATGTCCATCTTCTGGCCGCCGATACTGGCTTCGACGACTTCCCCGATGTTTGTGGTGCGTACCTGCGGAATCGCCCCGGTTAGCTGCGTCATGCTGTGCACCACACGGGCCGTAGTTACCAGGGGGCCGAACTCGTCGTCGGGAGAACATTCATCCTTATACACGTCATAAATATCGGTGTTCAGCGCGAACTGTTCAGGGATAGTGACGGGAACCGTGACATCGATGAATCCCTGCTCAGCGATCTCGCGGTACCACGTGTCAATCTCGCGGAGGCAGGTGTTCCACCACGACTGCACCTGCCCCGCCGTGAGGCTTTCGCTGGCGAACATCGTCGATTTTGCCATCACCCGGTCCTCATAGAAGACGAACCGGCACACCCCCAAGGCGGACATTTGTAGAGCATTGCTGCGCATAAGAACATCAGATTCCTGGGAGACCACACCCGGCAGCAAAAAGGTCGCTTCGATCGACGCGTGCTCATCTTTGACCGCGATAAACGCCGCCATCCCGTCCACCGGATATGACCCGGTGGCCTGAGCCCTCTCGTCGCCAATGAGAACGTGCTGCCCAAGATTCGCTAACGCTATAGCGCACGCATTAAGGGTGAAGGGAATCTGCATGCTCGTGTGCTCCTTTAGTCGGTTCGGATCGGTCGCATAATAGTATCTGAGAAGAAACTAAGAGGACTACTCAAGGGCCTGAGATACAAACAGGAACACACAAGAAGCGGCTCCCATCATAAGAACCCGAAGACATGGTCCGGTTTTTCATGCTCAGAGCAGATCGACGTGCATCTGCCTATCCTCTAGTTGCTGTCTGTAGCGAGGTGCGAGTACAGCGCCACGTCGTTGTATGTGCCGCGCAGCAACTCAGCGTGCCTGCTAATCCCTTCGAAAGTGAAGCCGGCGCGCTGGGCAACTCGACGCGAAGCATGGTTGTGTACAGCTGCGCGAAGTTCGACACGGTGGACGCCTTCCTCGTGCGCCCCCTGCGTCACGATACGGACCGCCTGTGTCATGATGCCACGCCCCCGCGCCCACGGCGCAGTTGTATATCCGAGATTGGCCACATCATCCGACATGCTTCTTAACTCGACATTTCCGGCGTAGCGCTCATCGAGAACGATGGCGTAGCGTCTCACCCCTGTGGGTGGCGCTGCCAGAAACTCACGCAGATGGTCTTCTGTATATGGATCCGGAACATGAGTGAAGCGCACTGTCTGTTCATCTGTGACTGACTTCAAGATGTCTTCTTCAACGTGAGGTATCTGCGCGACCTGGTCCCAAGGCACAACCTTCATGGGGGCAACGGTAACAGGCTGAAGTCATCCGGGGCTTAGATAAGCGAAAGTCGCGTCTCAGTTAAACGTCGAGCTCAACCTCCGTGGGCGTACCGTCCTCATCTGCGAAAACCGTGACTGGATGTCCACCGAACAGGTAACCATCGTCGAGTTCGATGCAAATCTCACCACTTTCCATAACCGATACGTACACCGCACGGAAGCGCTCAACCACATCCTCGACGGTCCACTCCGGGGCAGGAGTTGGGCGGCCCTCAGCCTCAGCGACATCGTGGCGCCATTCGTTCGCGGTGGGCAACGCCTCCTTAGCCGCAAACCTGCAGGCATTATCAAGCATCTCTTGCGTGACAACGCGATTCATAACATCCACTGCCGGAGCGAAGCGTTCCTCTCGCTCAACCGGTTCCTGCAGCAGGGGATCCTTCCCTTCATAACTGATGCTGATGTTGACCCCGAGCGATTCTGCGCGGCCTAGGAAAGACTCAATGTCGCGATGGATGGTTAGATCACCTAAATCTGTGTTGATCACTTGATTCTTTCGGGCGAACGCAGCGAGCTCCTCCAATTCCGGATCTGACAGAAGGGAGGGAACGTCCCACACTGCAAAAATTGGCTCAGTACCGCTTCCCGAGTAGGGCAAGAAAGAAGACTCTGTCCCCCTCGTCCGGTACACCGTAAACGGCTTCAGATCAGCGATTTCACCGGGGTCAAACGTGACTTCTCCGTTTTCCGAGCGCCTCACATGCGGATACACGATCCTAATTCGGCCTGTGGTTACCGCACCGTCAGGAAGCAGTCTCACAGCGAGCCCATCAAGTCGCTCTTGGGAGACTGAAATCTCTTCCTTACCAAAAGGATTATCTACCGTGTAACGCTCAGGCACCCGCGCGAGCACAAAGAGAAATTCCTTCGCATCCCCCTTCAGCAATGTTTTCACAGCAGATTCATCCGGGAACTCTTGATAAAATGAAAGCACGGCGCCGATTATAAACGCGGTAGTTCTTCCCCTCTCTGCCACTACTTAAAAAGAAAGCCGGCTCCCGAAGAAACTCGGGGCCGACTTTAGGCGTTGAACGCTAGTTGTTCAGCGGGCGACGCGTGGTGGCCATAGCCACGGCGCGGTCATGGTTCTCCTGGCGTGCCAGAACCTTGGCCGCGGCGACAACCTGGCGGTTGCCCAACTCGTCCTCGTCCGCGGTGCCTTCACCCGTGTAGACGGAGGCAAGGGCCTCACCTATTGCCTTGTCAGTGTCAGAACCATCGGTGTACTCGAGGGTCTCGGTGGTCAGCGGCAGCTGGGCCTCAGTCGGCGCGGAGTAGCCTTCAGCGAGCTTCTTCACCAGCGCCAGTGCGCCTTCAACAACGTGGTCCTGGGACTGGATCAGCTGGTCATCCTTGCGCCAGAAGTCGATGTTGATGGCCGGAACCGGCTTGACGGTGCCCAGCAGTGCGTCGAAAGCGACCTTGTGCGGGTTCGGCACACCCAAGTCCACCAGGCGCTCCAAAAGGCGCACCGGGCCCGACCATGCCGGGAACAGGCCGACGTTGCGCTCCGGGAAGCCAACACGGGCCTCCGCATGGATCACGGAAGCATCGGTATGCAGGAGGAGCTCCATGCCACCACCCAGGGCGACACCGCGGACAGCACCAACGACCGGGAACGGTGCGCCACGCAGTGCGCGGAAGCCGTCGATGCCCTGCTTGATGGTGCGGGCCAGCTCCTCATTGTCGCCCTCCGGGCCGGAGAGCTTGGCCAAGGTGCCCAGGTCAGCGCCGGCGGAGAAGGCACGCTCCTCGTCGTTAGCAATGACCAGGCCCTTGAGGTCCCACTCACCGGCGTGGGTGAGTAGCTCAGTGACGTTGTTGGAGTTGGAGTTCATCGGAGTCTTGTACACAAAGACACCGAAGCCTGCGTAATCACCGTCGGTGAGCTTGTACACCGAAACGTCGGCGTTGCCAGCGATCTCCTCGGCACCAGCAACCAGGTCAGCAACACGGATGACACCTTCGCGGGCCGGCAGGTCCGTCAGCTTGCCGTCGGTACCCAGCACCTTGCCATCGGCGTAGAAACCACCTGCTTCCTGGGCTGCCTTGAGCAGCTCCGGGGCATCGTCGAAAAGCGATGCAACATAGTCCAGCCCGATGGAATCAGCGAGCTGGAATGGGCCCTGCTTCCAGCCGTAGCCGAGCTGCATGGCAATGTCGATCTGGTCGACAGAATCCGCGATTTCCGGCGCAGTGTCGCAGCAATACTTGATGAAGACCTTGAAGACTTCCTTGGCGTAGTTGCCCTCAGGCGTGCCGGATTCCATGAGCTCCTTGGCATCCTTGGGGACCTCGAAGGACTCCTTCGGGCGGTAATCGCCGGCGGCGAAGTCGTAGACCTCATCGCGGCCGCGGAAAAAGCCGGACTCGGCCGTGCGACCAGTAAAGCCCTTGTCCAGCAAGGTCTTGAACTCATCACGCTCCACGATGTTGTAGTCGTGGTACGCATCCGACTGTGGCAGCGCCTTCAGCAGGGAGCCCCAAATACCGGGGACGAGCTGGATGCCCACGTAGTCGAACAGGCCGAAGATGCCGGTGCGCGGAACGCCAAACGGACGGCCGAATGCGACGTCTGCCTGCTCCGGCTTAATACCCTGGTCGAAAGCGGTTTTGGCACCAGCTGCCATCCAGAAGTTACCAATGCGGTTGGCAATGAAGCCCGGGGTATCGCGGCAATCCACCACGACCTTGCCCAACTGACGCTCCAGCACGTGGTGCATCTTCTCGTTGACTTCAGCGGAGGTGTCCGGACCCTCGACGTACTCCACCAGACGCATCACGCGTGGTGGGTTGAAGAAGTGCGTGATGGAGAAGTCGCGCTTGAACTCATCCGATGCCTCGCCGAGCAGAACCTCGAGCGGGATGGTGGAGGTGTTGGACGACACCGGGGTGCCCGGCTTACGGTGCGCGTCGACCTTGGCGAAGGTGTCGCGCTTGACGTTGATGTCCTCGAAGACGGCCTCAACGATCCAATCAACCTCGCCGAGACGGTCCAAGTGGTCCTCGGTGTTACCCGGGGTGACCAGCTTGGCGTACTCAGGGCGCTGGAAACCGTAGCGCTTGAGCTGGGTGTCAATGCCGTTTTGGGCGCGAGCGTTACGCTCATCACCTTCAGCCCCCTCCACCGGCAGATCAAGGAGGTGAACCTTGATGCCAGCATTAGCCATGTGTGCGGCAATGCCAGCACCCATGGAGCCGGCGCCGAGAACAGCTGCTGTCTTGATGTCATTTACTGCCATGTTTTAAACCTCCAGTACGAGTGCGATGCCCTGGCCGCCACCGATGCACGCGGTGACGAGGCCGTAGCCGCCACCAGCGTTCTTCAGCTGGTGGATGAGCTTGGTGGTCAAAATGACGCCGGTGGCGCCGATGGGGTGGCCAAGTGCGATAGCTCCACCCTGAATATTGGTCTTCTCATTGTCGAAGCCGAGCTGATCAGCAACAGCGATGCACTGGGCAGCGAATGCCTCGTTGGACTCGATGAGCTTGATGTCTTTCAGGTCCAGACCAGCCTTAGCCAGTGCCTTCGGCACAGCGCCAACCGGGCCAAGGCCCATCGTGGCCGGGTCGCAGCCAGCAAGACCCCAGGAGACAACCTTGGCCAGTGGCTCCAGGCCGAACTCCTTCAGGCCAGACTCGGTGGTCATGACGGTGGCCGCCGCCGCGTCGTTAATACCGGACGCGTTACCAGCGGTGACTGTGCCGTCCTTCTTGAAGGTCGGGCGCAGACCAGCGAGCTTCTCCAGCGTGGTCTGACGCGGGTGCTCATCGGTGGTGAACTCGCCGACCGGAACGATCTGGTCCACGAACTCGCCATTGGCAATAGCAGCCGCTGCGCGCTCCTGGGACTGCAGCGCGTACTCGTCCTGGCGCTCGCGGGAAATGCCGAACTTCTCAGCGATGTTCTCCGCAGTAATGCCCATGCCGCCGTTGCCCATCGGATCCGTCAGCGCGCCGGTCAGCCAGTCAATCAGGCGGCCGTCGCCCATCTTGCGGCCCTGACGCATGCCTTCAACGGAGTACGGCGCCTGGCTCATCACCTCAACGCCACCGGCGATGGACAGCTTCGCATCACCCGTGATCAGTTGTTGGGCAGCGGAAATGATCGCCTGAACACCGGAACCGCACAAACGGTTCACACCATATGCGTGAGAACTTTGTGGCATGCCGGCCTCAAGCGAAACGGCCCGGGAGGTGTAGTTATCGCGCGGAATGGTGGTGACAACGTTGGCCCACACAGCGGAATCAAATTGGTCGGCCGAAACGCCGGAAGATTCGATCACGGACTTAGCAAGGTGGGCACCAAGGTCGATCGTGGCCATCTGGGATAGCGAACCTCCGAAGGTACCAACCGGGGTGCGCTTGGCCTGGGTGATGTAGATCGGCTCAGACATGGATCTCCTTCATTAATTGTGCTGGATTACACATCTCCACAATTATAGGGAAGATCACACTGGAGTATCCAACCTAAATCACTTTTCTTAGGCCACGTATCCTCGATCACATTTTTTGGGTGCCCCCACGATCCAATTACGTCCCCAAATGCTGAGTAACCAGCAGGCCACGTCGCTGGCGTTCAAGTATGTCGGCGCGCATCTTCACAATGAGGAACCACACGATTCCGAACATCACGCCCACCGCGCCGACGGACCAGTGAATAAAAAATCCGGGAATGATCAGTGGGACCTGCAGCGCAAGATCAAGCCACAGCGCCCACGGGCGGCGCTGCATGAAAGCGACGAAGAAGTGCACCAAACCCATCACGGTGATGAACACCCAGTTGAAGGTGGTCCAGAGTTCACCGTCATTAATTTTCAGGATCACGGTGAGGCACAGCAGGATGGTGATGGATTCCATCACCAACGTGCCAGCCAACACACCGGATAAGCCCTTTATCGGGTCCTTAACCGGTTCTGATCCGGGGCCGAGGGGTCCGTATTCTGCCGGACCGTTTTTATCGGTACGGGATGTGCGGGCCATTACTCAGGGTCCTTTCCAAACATCGCGCGGGCCTCGCCAGCGGTGACAACAGAGCCGGTGATGATCACACCGGAGCCGGATTGCACGCCAACAGCCTCAAGTGCCTCTTCAGCTAGTTCTACTGCCAGCGTATACGCCGACGGGAGGTGTTCTTCTACGTGGACGCGCTCCTCACCGAAGACGTCGCGAGCGATTTCGGCCAATTCGTAGGCATCTTTCGCCCGCGGTGATGAGTTCTGCGTGATCACCACTTCGCTCAATACCGGCTCCAGCGCCTGGAGCACGCCCAAGGCATCCTTGTCCCCGAGGATGCCCAGCACACCAATGAGGCGGGTGAAATCAAAGTCATTGGCCAATGCGGCCGCCAGAGCCTGTGCTCCGTGGGGGTTGTGGGTGGCATCGATGAAGGTCGTGGGCGTGGATCGCACGCGCTCCAACCGGCCAGGCGAAATTGCGTTAGCAAACCCAGCGCGCACAATCTCGGCGTCGAGTTGGCGTCCGCTACCAGCGCCGAAGAATGCTTCGACTGCGGCTAGGGCTACGGCCGCATTCCGCGCTTGGTGTGGTCCCGATAGTGGCAGGAAGACTTCCTCAAATGTGCCGGAGAGTCCGCGTAGCGTCACGGTTTGTCCGCCGACGGCAACGTTTGCGGATTCCACACCAAATTCTTGGTCGAGGCGCGCAACAACCGTGCCCATCTCCACTGTTTGTTCCAGGATCACGCGCATCGCTTCAGGTTCCTGGTTAGCCACCACGGTGACAGATTCCGGGTTGGTGATGATGCCGGCTTTCTCCCCAGCAATGTCCTCCAGGGTTTCACCCAGGTAGTCCGTGTGATCAAGCCCAATGGGAGTGATCACATCCACGTCCGCGTGCACCACATTGGTTGCATCCCAGCGACCACCCATGCCGACTTCAACAACAGCGATGTCCACAGGGGCGTCGGCAAATGCAGCCAGCGCAATAGCCACGGTGACCTCGAAATAGGACATTGGGTGATCGCTTTGCGCGTCCACCATCTCCACGAACGGTTTGATCTCGTCGTAGATGCGCACGAAATCTGCCGGGTGGATCGGCTCACCATCAATGCCCACGCGTTCTGTGATGGATTGCAGGTGCGGGCTCGTCGTCCGCCCCACGCGCGCACCAAAAGCACGCAGCAGGGATTCAATCATCCGCACCGTGGAGGTCTTACCGTTCGTGCCCGCCACATGGATGACTTTGTAAGTCTGCTCGGGGTGCCCCAGCAGGTCCATGAGCAGCTCAATGCGGTCCAGGCTCGGATCGATCTTCGTCTCCGGCCAGCGCGCGAGCAGCTCCGCCTCGACGCGAGCAAGCTCAGCAAGGTCACCGTCCGTCACAGGGCGTTCGATTGCTTCATTGCTTATGCGCGCCCCTGCGTCCTCTCCCCCACCCAGGTCCAGGACGAAGCCATCTTCATCCATCCGGACCTCGTAGTTCGCATCCTCGTCGTGGGCCACGCTACTTCGCTCCTTGCGCCGGCAAAGACTCCAGGCGTGCGGTGAGGCGGGCTGCCTCTTCCTGCGCGATCTGCTGGCGGGCCTTGATCTTCTCCACAACCTCAGCCGGAGCATTGGCCAGGAAGTTCTCATTGCCAAGCTGCTTACCGGTGGTATCCAGTTCTTTCTGAGCTGCAGCGAGTTCCTTCTCCAGGCGCTTGCGCTCTGCCGCAATATCGACGGTGCCTGACGTATCCAGAGCCACGTCCAGGGTGACGGTACTCAAACGCATCTCGACGCTCGCAGACGACGTGAAGTCATCATCCGGCGCTTCCACCTTCGCGATGGAGCGAACCATATCTTCCTGACCAGCCAAGTCAGCCGCAGCGAAATCAATCTGCGCTGGAACTTTCTGGGAGGGCTTCACCCCCTGGTCTGAGCGGAAACGGCGCAACTCGGTGATGAGCTTCACGGCATCCTCGATGCGGCGCTGCGCGGTTTCATCCACCTCCACACCACCATTGGTGTCGTCCGCCGTCGGCCACGGTGCCAAGCACAAAGAGTCCTTCTCTGTGAGTGCCTTCCACAACACCTCGGTGACAAACGGCATCGTCGGGTGCAGCAGACGCAGGATCACGTCGAGCACGCGGCCAAGCACGATCTGAGTGGTGCGGCCACGCTTCTGCTCTTCGGATGATGCTTCAGCGGCATCACGGGGGATCTGGGTCTTGGCAATCTCCAAGTACCAGTCACACAGCTCATCCCACGCGAAGTGGTAGAGCTCTTCGTTGGCTTTGGAAAACTGGTAGTCGTCGAGAAGCTTATCCACGTGGCCGCGGACCGTTTCCAGGCGATCGAGGATCCACTTGTCCGCATCCGTCAATTCGCTGCGCTCGGGCAATGCCCCGGGTGCAGCTCCGTTCATGAGAGCGAACTTGGTGGCGTTGTAGAGCTTGGTGGCAAAGTTGCGGGCGGATGCGGCATTGTCATCGCCGATCGGTAGATCAATACCCGGGTTCGCGCCACGCGCAAGTGCAAAGCGAAGAGCGTCCGCGCCGTAGTCACGCACCCAATCCATCGGGTCAATGCCGTTGCCCAAGGACTTGGACATCTTCCGGCCCTTCTCATCGCGGACGAGGCCATGGAGGAAGATATTGTCGAACGGAACTTGGGGTCTACGATCCGCTCCGCCGCCAAGGATCTCCGGCGTTTGAGTTCCAGCGAAGGTGCCAAACATCATCATGCGGGCAACCCAGAAGAAGAGAATGTCGTAGGCGGTGACCAGTACCGTCGTTGGGTAGAACTTTTCCAGCTCCGGGGTCTTGTCCGGCCAGCCCATCGTGGAAAACGGCCACAGGGCAGAGGAGAACCAGGTGTCCAGAACATCCGGGTCCTGCTCGTATCCTGCCGGTGCTTCCTCATCTGGGCCGAGGCAGATGATGTCACGCTCACCGTTTTCATCCTCCGGGCCGTACCAAATCGGGATGCGGTGACCCCACCACAGCTGGCGTGAAATGGTCCAGTCGTGCATATTGTCCACCCAGTCGAAGTAGCGTTTCTCCAGGGACTGCGGGTGGATGACGGTATCGCCTTCACGGACAGCCTCACCGGACATGCGCGCGAGCTCATCCACCTTGACAAACCACTGCAGGCTCAAGCGTGGCTCGATTGGCTCACCGGTGCGCTCAGAGTGCCCAACGGAGTGGACGTACGGGCGGACTTCTTTGACGATGCGCCCTTGCTCCGCCAGTGATTCACGAACTCGCACGCGCGCCTCAAAGCGCTCCATGCCATCGAACTGGGTACCGGTATTGGCAATGTGCCCGGTCTTGTCCATGATGATCGGCATGTCCAAGTTGTGGCGCAGGCCCATCTCATAGTCATTCGGGTCGTGCGCTGGGGTGATCTTCACCGCACCGGTACCCAGCTCCATGTCCACGTAATCATCAGCGATGACCTCAATGGTCAGATCATCGCGGAAAGGGTGCGGGAACTTTTCACCGATGAGGTGCTGGTAGCGCTCATCATCCGGGTGGACGGCAATAGCCACGTCACCGAGCATCGTTTCTACACGGGTGGTGGCGACGATGAGGTGCGGCTCATCGTCGTTCAACGAGCCGTAACGGATGGAGACGAATTCGCCCTCGACATCCTTGTAGACAACCTCGATGTCTGACACCGCGGTCTCCAACACCGGGGACCAGTTGACCAGGCGGTAATCGCGGTAGATCATGCCCGCGTCATACAGCTGCTTGAAAATGGTCACAACGGCGCGGTTTAAACCCTCATCGAGCGTGAACCGCTCACGCGACCAATCCACGGAATCACCAATCGCACGCATCTGCGAGGTGATGGTGCCGCCGTACTTTTCTTTCCACTCCCACACGCGCGAGATGAACTCTTCACGGCCGTAGTCGTAGCGGTCTTTCCCCTCGGTCTCCTTGAGCATGGCCTCGACCTTGGTCTGAGTGGCAATGCCCGCGTGATCCATGCCCGGCAACCACAGGACCTCATAGCCCTGCATACGCTTACGGCGCACCAGAGAATCCATGAGCGTGTGGTCCAACGCGTGCCCCATGTGCAGCTGACCCGTTACATTCGGCGGAGGCAGCACGATCGAGTACGCAGGCTTTTCCGAAGACGGGTCCGCCGTGAAGTAACCACGGGCTACCCAATCATCGTAAATTCCTTGCTCAAGCTCCTGCGGCTCCCAACTCTTAGGCAGGCTATCTGCCCGGTTGACGCCGATGAGGCTCTCATTGAATGCGCTAAAAGTCCCGGAAGTGTCAGTCACGGTTAGATAGTCTAACGCGGGCTGGTTTTCCGGGACTCGTCGATAAGCAAAGCTCTCTAGAACAGACGGTCCGCGATCGCTGCTTCCTCGCGCAGCGCCTCAATATTCGCGTTGATGCGCGCACGCTGGAAATCAGTCAGCTCAAGGCCTTCCACAACAGTCCAGCGACCATCACGCGCGATAGCCGGGAAGCCGAAAACCAGGCCCTCATCCACGCCGTAGATGCCTGTCGACGGCACCGCCGTCGTCGCCCACTTCCCTTCCGTTCCAGCAACCCAATCGCGCATGTGATCAACGGCTGCGGATGCCGCGGAGGCAGCGGAAGAACGCCCACGGACCTCAATGATCTCCGCACCGCGCTTGGCCACACGCGGGATGAACTCATCGACGTACCAGGCCTCATCCACCAGATCCTTCACCGGCTGGCCGCCCACCGTGGCATACGCAATATCCGGGAACTGGGTGTCCGAGTGATTGCCCCACACCGCAATGTTTTCAAACTCGCTGGAGTGCTTGCCCAGCTTCTGTGACAACATCGAAATCGCGCGGTTGTGGTCCAAGCGCATAAGCGCATTGAAGTGCTCTGCCGACACATCCGGCGCTGCCTTGTTAGCAATGTACGCATTCGTATTTGCCGGGTTGCCCACCACGAGGACGCGCACGTCATCCGCCGCGTGGTCATTAATCGCACGGCCCTGACCAATGAAAATCTGGCCGTTTGCCTGCAGCATGTCAGCGCGGGACTCACCCTTACCGCGTGGCTTCGCACCAACGAGGAACGCTGCATTCGCATCGTCAAAGGCCTTCGCCGCATCATCCGTCACGGTGATGTTGCCCACGCGCTCCAACGCGGAATCGGACAGCTCCATGGCAACACCCTCAGCGTTGCTCACGTGGTCTGGCACCTCCAGCAGTGCCAAGTCCACGATGGTATTAGGGCCGAAGACCTCGCCTGCTCCGATTCGCCACAGCAGCGAGTAAGCAATGTTGCCGGCAGCGCCGGTGACGGTGACTTTGACCTTGTTGGGTGTGGTGGTCATATCTCCTCCTAGGAATTGGGCCGCTTGGGGTAACGTGCATGGCCGCATACCCCCGAATAGGCGCATCCGGACCATCTACATGCCCCATGCTACCCCCGAACCTCTAGGACTTTTCCCCACCAATGCCCCATCTTGCGCGATGCAACGGGCAAAAAGGCCCACTGTTAGGCACGATGAACAAGAGTGATTTTTGGTTCAACTAAAGGCCATGGAACAAAAGACCACGGAATAAAAGCAGAAAGACAAAGGACACAGACGTGACGGAACCCAGTGTCGGCAGCACCCACCCCGACAGGAATACACCCGCGGGCCCCGCTGTCCCCACTAGCGCGGCCGAAGGGGCAAACAAAACGACCCTCGACCGTGCCATCACTGTTGCCTTGTCGTATTTTGCTCAAGAGGGCTATACAGCCACCAAGCTGGATGCGATAGCCAAGGAAGTAGGCATGTCTAAGCGCATGCTGCACTACCACTTCGGGGATAAGAAAGAGCTGTATCGTCGCTGTCTTGTCCATGCCGTGTGGAGTTTCTCCCCACCTCAAGATTTCCTGGAACGCTCCTACGCCGCACCGGTGGAAGGCATTCGTCGTTTCGTTGATGCTATCTACCACGGAATGGTGCAGCACCCTGAGGCCATCCGCCTGCTGTTGCGTGAGAACCTCGATCCGGTACTCACCCCCGGCGAAGCCACCTCACTACGCAGTGAATCCGAGGTGATTTTGCAGCTCGAACGCCTCCTGCTCATGGGGCAGGATGTGGGCGCTTTCCGCCCAGGTATCAGCGCTGCGGATGTGGTGGTACTCATCGCTTCCCTATCTTTCTTCCGCACGAGCAACAGCATCACGCTGGATGAATTCAGCGCCATCAACTTGCTCAGCCCCGCCAACACCGAAGGCATGCGGCGCCTGACCATTGATGCTGTGCTGACATTCCTCACGTCCAACATCCCGGATTCGGGCTATGAGTCCTACCTCACCCACACCACCGGCACCCCGCACGCTATCCACTCTGATGATGATGGCTACACGAAGGACTACCTCTCAGGCACCTCCATCGCCGAACCGCTTATCGACGACATATACGACGACGACCTCGAACCCTCCGGCGAGTAGACACCGGCGAATAACCATCCGCCGGTGAAGACGTTTTAAGCCGTCTTCTTCGTATCGTGCAACACGTATTCAGGGTTGGCCCCCGAATCAATAACCGCCTTGCCAATGACCACTTCACGGACATCATCACGGTCCGGCAAGTCATACATGATAGGTACGAGAGTTTCTTCCATGATGGCCCGCAGGCCACGCGCACCAGTGCCACGCTCAGCAGCCTTCTTCGCCACCGCATGCAACGCGGCATCCGTGAAACGAAGTTGCGCACCATCCATTTCAAATAGGCGCTGGTACTGCTTCACCAAAGAATTCTTCGGCTCCGTGAGCACCTTCACCATCGAATCCTCATCCAAGTTCTCCACTGCAGCCAAGATAGGCAGACGCCCAATGAACTCAGGGATCAAACCGAACTTAACCAAATCCTCTGGCTGCACCTTGGACAGCAGATTCGCCGCATCACGCTCTGAAGCCGAATCAATCTCCGCCCCGAAACCAATGCCCTTCTTGCCCACGCGCTCAGCGATGACCTTGTCCAAGCCATCAAACGCACCAGCTACAACAAACAAGATGTTGGTGGTGTCCAGCTGGATGAACTCTTGGTTCGGGTGCTTACGCCCGCCCTGCGGCGGAACGGAGGCAACGGTTCCCTCCAGGATCTTCAACAGTGCCTGCTGAACACCCTCACCCGAGACATCACGCGTGATCGACGGGTTCTCTGACTTACGGGAAATCTTGTCCACCTCATCGACATAAATAATGCCGTTCTGCGCACGATTTACATCAAAATCAGCCGCCTGAAGGAGCTTGAGCAGGATATTCTCCACATCTTCGCCCACATAGCCGGCTTCCGTCAGCGAGGTTGCATCCGCGATGGCGAAAGGCACATTCAACATGCGCGCCAAGGTCTGCGCCAAGTAGGTCTTACCGGACCCTGTTGGCCCCAGCAGAAGGATGTTGGACTTAGCAATCTCAACATCCTCGTCCTTCTTCCGAATGCCCTCCAGCTCCGTACGAACGCGCTTGTAATGGTTGTACACCGCAACAGCAAGAGTGCGCTTAGCCTGATCTTGGCCAATCACATACTGATCCAGAAATGCCGTGATCTCCGACGGACGAGGCAGCTTCGCATCCTCCTGCGACTCCTGCGTCTGGCTGCCAGCAAGCTCCTCCTCGATAATCTCGTTACACAGCTCAATGCACTCATCACAGATGTACACTCCGCCGCCAGCGATGAGCTTCCGCACTTGTTTTTGGCTCTTGCCACAAAAGGAGCACTTGAGTAGATCGGAGCTATCTTGCGTAACCGCCATTGTGTGTCTCTTCAACCCTCGCTTGGTGGATTTCTAACTGTATAAACGCTACCCCACCCACCCGATATTTCCGCTAAGTGGCCGGTGGGGCGGGGCGCAACGGCTCGTCGATAAGCAAAAAGGCTATCTTCGAACGTGCCTCAACTTGTATAGGCCACTTTATCCGCCTACCTGCGCGGTGAGAAACCCGACGATCCGGCAACCATTAAGGTGGGCGCCAACAAGGCCGATGAGTTTTAGGAAACACACGTGACCATACACCGCACCCTGCGAGCCATTGCACTCGCCATCACCCTCCCCTTGCTACTCTCCGCATGCTCTGAATCCCTCCCCGAACCAGAGTTGACCGCGGACCCCCCGCCAGCAGCTCAGAAAACCCCTCCACCACGGTCAGCACCGTCAGTGAAACGGTGTCCGAAGAAACGGTGCCCAAGAAAGAAACACCCGAACCCGACACCCAACCCACCGGGCCATGCGACTGGACACCCTTCGAACAGGGCCAACCAGGCGAACTCGTGTCCATGTACTGCGATGGCAAGCACGCTTCCATCGGCACCTACGCCACCGACCACGTCCAGTACTTCTCCTGGGACGGCACAGACTGGATGCTCTTCGAGAGCTCAGACACCACATACACCGGATTCGCCTGCTACGACACAGCCAAAGCCAAACGCCAAGGGTTCCCCAAACAGATCATTGATCGCATGGTTACGTGCGACTAGTCCGTGAGATGGTGTAGGGGTTAAGTAGCAAAAAGGCCAAGCTACGACGAGCTTGGCCTTAGTTAATGCACACGCTTTATGCGTTGAGCTTGCGGTAATCAAACACCTGGTCAATGATGCCGTACTCAACGGCCTCATCAGCGGTAAGGATCTTGTCACGGTCCGTGTCAATGCGCACCTGCTCAGCGGTGCGGCCAGAGTGACGCGCCAACGTCTCCTCCATGAGGCGACGCATACGCTCGATCTCCTTCGCCTGAATCTCCAGATCAGAGACCTGACCACGGGTGCCTTCCGTTGCCGGCTGGTGAATGAGCACACGGGAATTCGGCAGAGCTGCGCGCTTGCCCGGCGCACCAGCAGCCAAAATCACAGCTGCAGCAGACGCCGCCTGGCCCAGGCACACCGTCTGCACATCCGGGCGGACGTACTGCATCGTGTCGTAAATAGCCATCAACGAGGTGAAAGAACCACCCGGGGAGTTGATATACATCGTGATATCCCGGTCCGGGTCCTGAGACTCAAGGACGAGCAGCTGCGCCATAATGTCATTCGCCGACGTGTCATCCACCTGGGTGCCCAGGAAGATAATGCGTTCCTCGAACAACTTGGAGTACGGGTTCGTTTCCTTTGTGCCGTACGAGGACTGCTCAATAAAGCTCGGCAGCACGTAACGGGAGTTAGGCATCTGGAAAGACATTGTTTTCTCCTTAATTCTCTGTGTCTGCCGGTTAATTGCTGATGCTGCCCTGCGCGCTGGAGATCACATGGTCGACGATGCCGTACTCACGTGCCTCCTCCGCCGTGAACCAGCGGTCACGGTCCGAGTCCTTGGTGATCTGTTCGAAGGTCTGGCCCGTGTGCTCCGCAATGAGACGTGCCATCTCTTCCTTCGTCTGCGCGAACTGCTCAGCCTGAATAGCAATATCTGCCGCCGTACCGCCCACGCCTGCAGACGGCTGGTGCATCATAATCCGCGCATGCGGCAACGCGAAACGCTTCCCCTTGGTACCGCCGGAAAGCAGGAACTGGCCCATCGATGCAGCCAGACCCATGCCGTACGTAGCGATGTCACACGGGGAGTACTTCATCGTGTCATAAATAGCCATACCCGCCGTGACAGAGCCACCCGGAGAGTTAATGTACAGCGAAATGTCCCGCGTTGGATCCTCCGCAGATAGCAGCAAGATCTGCGCGCAGAGCTTATTAGCAATCTCGTCGTCCACTTCCTGACCCAGGAAGATAATGCGCTCGCGCAGCAGGCGCTCGTAGACCGAGTCACCCAAATTCATACCGGCTGCTGGCGTAGTCATGCGGTGTGCTCCTTATCATCAATGCTTTTACGTTGTTCTGTTAATAACGCCCCACCCTAGTCGCGGATTCCCGCCTTGTGGTGCGTGTTCGCTGACAGCATGCATGGCGCCCACACTGACGCATTCGACCCCGGGGCGGGAGTTTCCTCCGACCATCCGGGGTCGTTGCGTTTCTCAAGCGCTGACGCGACTAGCTCTCGTCTGTTGCCTCAGCGTTCTCGTCCTCGTCGAGCTCACCGAAGTATTCGTTCGGGTCAACCTTCTTGCCCTCGTCATCCTTAACGGAAGTGCGGGAAATAGCAGCGGCCAAAGCTTTGCCACGACGGACATCGGCGAACAGGTTTGCAACCTGGCCGGACTGCTGCAGCTGCATGATGAACTGATTCGGGTCCATGCCGTAGGACTGTGCGGTGAACAGGATGTGGTCCGTCAGCTCCTGCTGGGACACCTCCGGCTGCTCCTGGTCAGCAACGGCATCGAGGAAAAGCTGGGTGCGTACGGAGTTCTCAGCGTTCTCGCGGGACTCCTTCTCAAATTCTTCACGAGTGGTGCCCTGCGCTTCAAGCAGCTGAGCGAAAGCATTCTCGTCGTGTGCCAGCTGGCCCAGGATCTGGTGGAGCTGGTTGTGCACCTGCTCATCCACAACAGAGGTGGGCAGCTCGAACTCAGTCTCCTCCAGCGCAGCCTTGAGCACCTCATCGCGGATGGCTGCTGCCTGCTCAGCCTTCTTGGACTCCTCTAGCTGAGTCTTAGTGGACTCGCGTAGCTCCTCAACCGTGTCAAACTCAGACGCCATCTGGACGAATTCCTCATCCAGCTCCGGCAGCTTGCGCTCCTTGGTCTGCTGAACGGTGACCTTGATGGTGGCCTCTTCGCCCTTATGGTCGCCATACTGGATCTCGGAGGTGAACTCAGCATCCTCACCGGTCTTGAGACCCTTGACAGCCTTGTCCAACCCCTCGATCAAGTCATCGCGGCCAATCTCGTAAGAAATACCCTCGGTCGATGCCTCCTCAACCTTCTCACCATCGATCGTGGCTTCAAGGTCAAGAACAGCGAAATCGCCCTTCTTCAACTTACGTCGAGTGTCCTTCAGCTCACCGAAACGCGCACGCAGGTTGTCGAGCTCAGCATCCACTGCCTCATCGTCAACCTTCAATGCCGGCACAGTGACCTTAATCTTGGAGAAGTCCGGCACCTCAATCTCCGGACGGATGTCCACCTCAGCGGTGAACTCCACAACGTCATTGTCCTCAATCTTGGTAACGTCAATCTCTGGCTGACCAATAACCTTCAGGTCATGCTCAGTCACAGCAGCCTCATAACGCGTTGGCAGCATGTCATTGACAACTTGCTCAAGAATCGGGCCACGGCCAAACCGTGCGTCAATAAGCTGGCGAGGAGCCTTGCCACGACGGAAACCCGGAATATTTACCTGCTGAGCAATTGCCGCGTACGCCTGGTCAATTTCCGGGCCGAGCTCCTCAAACGGTACGGTCACGTTCAACTTCACGCGAGTGTCGCTGAGCTTGTCCACAGAAGTCTTCACGGAAATTCTCTCCTGGCTAGATTGCGTAATCGTTCTAAGAATTAAAAGGGACGCCATCCGCGTCCCTTTGTCGGGGCGACAGGATTTGAACCTGCGACCCCCTGCTCCCAAAGCAGGTGCGCTACCAAACTGCGCCACGCCCCGTAAGGTGACCTCAAGCCTACCGATGAAGCACCGGCTTGCTCACGGAAGACGATTCTAGCGTGACCTGAAAACACGCCACATCATTGGGGGCCAGTAGTGGTGCAATACACACCCATCACCGCAGCTAGTGCAATAAAAAGCCGGCCCCGCATTTTCGTGGGAGCCGGCCGATTTGGAGGGAATGACGGGAATCGAACCCGCGTCTTCAGCTTGGAAGGCTGAGGTATTAGCCACTATACGACATTCCCAGCTGCGCAAAGCGCGCTCAACAGCATATCCCACTGCACGGTCCGCTCCAAAAAGGAACTCTTCTTGTCCACGATTCGTTGGGGAAGTAGTTGAACATCCAAAAGAAAAGAGAGCACGTGGAACTCGTTATCTTGCTAGCTGTTGGTGCCCTTTTACTCGGCGCCATCAAGGCCATCGGAAATACCCAAAAGAAAGGTCAGCACGCAAATCTGGACGATGAGCTTGCCGACGCCCGACGGTGGATCGATCGCCTCGGCCACCAAGTCCTCACCATCTCTGGCACGGACACCGCGTCAACGCAAGCGATGGCGGATGCGTCGGAACGCTATAACGCCGCACATTCCGCCCTCACCCAGGCGACGACCGTGCGCCAAGCTCAGCTCGCCCGCGAATCTGCTCTTGAAGGCCTCTACTACGTCAACGCCGCGCGCGAAATCCTCGGCCTAGCCCCCGGCCCGCAACTGCCCGAGCTAGAAGCTCAACGTCAGGCTGGCCGGGTCACTGAACCGCGTACCGCAGAATTCGATGGCCAAACCATCCAGGCCTCGCCCTACGCCAGCTCTCAGACCCCGCACTACTACCCCGGCGGTGCCGTTGCTGGCCGCCCAGTCCCTGCCGGCTGGTACTCCACCGCCTGGTGGGCGCCGGCAGCTATGACCGGCGTGTGGGCTGCAAGTTCCATGATGTTCTACTCCGCAATGTTCGCCGGAATGGCCGGCACCCCCAGTGCTGATCAGTTTGCTGCCGGGGACGTCAGCAATGCCGATGAACTCGGTGGCGCTGACAGTGGTGGCGAAGACCTCGGCGGATTCGGAGACTTCGGTGATTTCGGCGGTGGTGACGGCTTCGACTTTTTCTAGTAACGCGCACTACAATGATTCCCCCGGTGTAATGTAGCTCTCATTACGTCTTCAGACTTAAGGAGAGCACGATTATGGCAGCAAAGATCAATACCCGTATTAATGAGATGCTCGGCATCGAGCACCCCATCGTCCAGGGAGGCATGCAGTGGGTCGGTAAGGCTGAGCTCGCAGCAGCCGTGTCCAACGCGGGTGGCCTGGGCATTATCACCTCACTGACCCAGCCGACCCCGGAGGATCTGGGCAAGGAAATTGATCGCTGCCGTGAGATGACGGACAAGCCGTTCGGCGTGAACCTGACCATTCTGCCGACGATCACGCCCCCGCCGTACGAGGAATACCTCCGCGTGGCTATTGAAAAGGGCATCCGAATCGTTGAAACCGCAGGTGCGAACCCGGCTCAGCTCGTGCCGTCACTGAAGGCTGCGGGTGCCACCGTCATCCACAAGTGCACCTCTGTGCGCCACGCCATCAGCGCGCAGAACAAGGGCGTTGACATTCTTTCTATCGACGGCTTCGAGTGCGCCGGCCATCCTGGTGAGGACGACATCCCAGGATTGATCCTCTTGCCAGCAGCAGCTGACAAGCTGGAAATCCCCTTCGTCGCTTCCGGTGGCATTGCCGACGGCCGCGGAATGGCCGCCGCGCTCTCCCTCGGCGCCGAAGGCATCAACATGGGCACCCGCTTCCTGGCCACCAAGGAGGCCCCGGTTCACCAGAATGTGAAGGAAGCCATCGTTGAGCGCTCCGAGCTGGACACCAACCTTATCCTGCGCACCCTCAACAACACCGCGCGTGTGGCGAAGAATGCGGTGAGTGATGAGGTCGTCGAAAAGCTTAATGCTGGCGCAACCTTCCCCGAGATCCGTGACCTCGTGGCCGGCAAGCGTGGCGCGCAGGTCTACGAGACTGGCGATCTCGACGCTGGCATCTGGTCTGCGGGTCCTGTCCAGGGCCTCATCAACGACATCCCGTCCTGCCAGGAGCTCATCGACACCATCGTGGCTGACGCCGTGGAAATCATCGAGGGCCGCCTCGCCGGCTTCGTGTCCAAGTAAGGCACCTGCCATGTCACGCCAGCTCAAAGGCAATATCACCAGCGAAACGCGGGGCACCACGGAAATCGTCCGGATTTCCAACCCCGCTAAGCGCAACGCCCTGGAGCCGGATTCCTACTGGGCGATCGGCGACGCAGTCAATGCCGCCAACGCGAACCCTGAGATCCGCTGCGTGATCATCACCGGCGATGAATCCGCGTTCTGCTCTGGCATGGACCTGCAGGCGTTCCTGAGCGAGAACTCCGCCGAAGCCGCCTCGCACTCCCTCGGTGGCATCGAACACGTCATCTACGCCATCACCCGCGCGGATGTGCCCGTGATCGCTGCGGCTGAAGGTGCCATCGCTGGTATCGGTGCCTCGCTGGCGTGTGCCTGCGACCTCATCGTTGCTGGCCAGTCTGCGTTCATCACTCTCCCATTCGGGCGTATCGGCCTCATGCCGGATGGTGGCGCGGTGGCGACCCTAGCTGCATCCGTGGGGCGTCACCGCGCCATGCGGCTCGTGCTACGCCAAGAGCGCATCCCTGCGGCCGACGCCATGCAGATGGGGCTCGTGGCCGAGATCACGGAAGGGCCCGCCCTTGACCTCGCACTCGAGTGGGCCGAGGAATTCCGGTTCTCCCCGCGCGGCGCCGTCGCCCAGACTAAGCGCGCGGTCAACCGGGTCTCCTTGCCTCAACTGCCACTTAGTCTGGCGGAGGAAGCCCGCGAGCAGACATTGCTCACCCAAAGCGCGGAGCACAAAGAAGGTGTAGCCGCATTCCTGGAACGGCGCGCGCCAAAGTTCTAGCCTGCTCACTCTTCAAGGACCGCACGGAGCACCCACGGTGCCCTGCGGTCCTTTTAGTGTCGCGGCGTGACGGTCGCATTTTAGTGGCTTTGAGCTGGTACTGAGGTCGCACCAAAACTCAGGGTCTTTACATCCCGTTACTACGTTAGGTAAGGTTTGCCTTGGCTAGTCGTGGGTAGCCTTAGCTTATTCAGCGGACGCTCTGTGGCCGGCCATTTTTGACACGAGAAAGTTCCGCACATGTTTATCGCCGCGTTCCTGGTTGGCCTCCGAGAGGGCTTGGAAGCATCACTCATCGTCGGCATGTTGTTCGCCGCAATCCAGCGCCGAGACAGCAAGAACAGTGGCATCCAGGCAAACACCGCGGCCCGCACCGTCTGGGTTGGCGTGCTTTCAGCAGCCGCGATCTGTACTGCTCTCGGCGCCCTTTTCACCTTCGAGCGTTATGGCCTTTCCTTCCGCGCGCAGGAGGCAATCGGCGGCATCATGTCGCTGATCGCCGTTGCCATGATCACCGGCATGGCCCTCTCCTTAAGCAACGAAAACGGCAAGTTGCGCACCATGCTCGACGACAAAACCGGCATCGCGCTGACCAAGGGTAAGCAGGCGATGTTCTGGCTCGCGTTCGTGGCGGTTGCTCGTGAAGGAATCGAACTGACGCTTCTGCTGTGGGGTTGGACCACCACGCCGAGTGCGATCACCGGAGCATTCGCGGGCATCGCCATCGCAATCCTGATGGGATGGCTAATCTACCGCGGTGCACTCCGCCTCAATCTGGGCACCTTCTTCACCTGGTCAAGTGCACTTCTCATCATCGTCGCGGCGGGCATCCTCGCCTACGCCATCCACGATCTCCAGGAGGCGCAGTTCCTCCCCGGCCCATTCTCCGGCGCACCGATTGCTCCAACACACCCACGAACCGGCGAGGTACTCACCGGGTTTGCCACGTATCCGTTCTGGATGGCGTCTTTCCCATTCGGGTGGGCGTTCAACCTGGACGGGGTCATCGATCCAACCGGTCTCACTGCCACCCTGCTCCAAGCGTTCACCGGCTTCATGCCCCAAATGTCCTGGCTACAAGTCATTGGTTGGTGCGCTTACCTCGCCATCATTGTTCCGGTCTTTGTGAGGCATGTGCGTACGGCGGGACGCGGTGACGTCGATAAGCAAAAAACTGACACTATTCCACGAGAGGTCTCATTATGAAGCGCTCCCCTGTTATCCTTGCCTCGCTGGCTCTCACTCTCCCGCTCGCGGGATGCGTGGAAAACAGCAGCGGCGACGGCATCGACGTCCAGGCGAAAGAAGACACCTGCACGGTTGCCACAAACTCGGTTGAGTCTGGCACCAGTACGTTTTCCATCACCAATGAAGGCGAGCGCGTCACCGAGTTCTACGTCCTCGCCGACGATGGCCTGCGCGTCATCGCCGAGCGCGAAAACATCACGCCTGGTAGCACCGCTGACCTGACCGTGCAGCTGGAACCCGGCACCTACTACACCGCGTGCAAGCCCGGCCTGCGCGGCCCGAACGTAGGCCAGGCTGAATTCACGGTGACTGGCGAGCCGATCCAGTACAGCGAGTCCGATGAACAGCGCTTTAATGAGGCGCGCGATAACTACGTGGCCTTTGTCAAAAACGAGGTTGCGGAGCTGCTGCCCAAGACCGAGGAATTCGCCGAAGCCTACGCTGCAGGCGACGATGAAAAGGCCAAGGACCTCTACGCCACCACCCGCGTGCACTACGAGCGCATCGAGCCGATCGCTGAGGCCCTTGGTGTGCTCGACGCGCGCATTGACTACCGCGAGGTCGACTACATCGCTGAGGCTGACCAGCTGAAGGAAGACGACCCGACCTTCACCGAATGGCTCGGCTTCCACCGCATGGAGAAGGACCTGTGGCCGCCAGCTGCAGACACCAAGAATGCTGACGGCGCGCCCGCCCGCGAAGGCTGGGAGCCGTCGACGCCGGAAAAGCGCCGCGAGATCGCCGATGCCCTGATCGCCGACGTCGAGGAACTGCACTCCACCGTCACCTCCCCGGACTTCGCGGAGGAGAATGACATCACTGTCGACACCGTGTCCAACGGTGCCATGGGCCTGCTCGAAGAAGTCGCCACCACCAAGGTCACCGGCGAGGAAAACTGGTGGTCACACAAGGACCTCTACGATTTCCAGGCCAACATCCAAGGCTCCCGCATCGCGTTTGACATGGTCAAAGGCATCGCCGCCGAGCGCGGGGAGCAGGGTAAGAAGCTTGTCGACGAAATCTCCTCCCGCTTCGACGACATCCAAACCCTCCTCGACCAGTACGGCAGCCTTGAAACCGGGTACGTCGACTACGACGAGGTTGACGCTGGCCAGCAGGCCAAGCTGACCCGTGCACTGGATGCCCTGCGTGAGCCGCTGTCCAACCTGACCGGCACCGTGCTGGGCCTCAACGTGGACACGGAGGCGGAGTCCTAAATGCGTGGCTTCAACCGGCGTACCTTCTTGGCGCTCGGCGGAGTCAGTGCCGCCGGCGCTGCCGCCGCTGCCTGCTCTCGGGACACCTCTAGTGCATCGGGTTCTGCCGACAGCACCTCCCCGGACGAGCTCATCATCGACTTCGCCGGTGAGCACCAGGCCGGAATCATCAGCCCGATGCAAACCAGCCTCCACTTCGCGGCTTTCGACATGGATGAGAAAGCCACCCGCGATGATCTGATCGATCTCTTGCAACGCTGGACCGATGCTTCCCGACGATTGACCCTCGGCGGCGAAGTCAGCGCCAAAGGTGCCTTCGGCGGTGGCGAAAACTTCCCGCCCGCTGACTCCGGTGAAGCCTTTGATCTAGGCCCGTCTGCCTTAACCATCACCTTTGGTTTCGGCCGCAGTCTCTTCCGCGACCAGTTTGGTTTAGCCGACAAGCTGCCCGATGAGTTCACCGAAATGCCGCCGATGTCCAATGACTTCCTCAACCGCGAGCAGTCTGACGGCGACATCTGCATCCAGGCCTGCGCCAACGATCCGCAGGTAGCTACTCATGCCATCCGCAACCTGACCCGCTTGGCAGTGCCGGATGCGGTGCTGCGCTGGAGCCAAATCGGATTCGGCAAAGCCGCCGTGACCACGCGCGAGGAACCCACCCCGCGTAACCTCTTCGGGCAGAAGGACGGCACCGCCAACATCCGCGCTGAGGACACCGAGGCTTTGGACGAGCACGTTTGGATCCCCGCCACATCCTCCCAGCCTTGGGCAGCAGGCGGGTCCTACCTAACGGCCCGGCGCATCGCCATGAACATCGAGGTCTGGGACACCCTCCAACTCCAGGAGCAGGAGCGTGTCACCGGCCGCGACAAGTTCGAAGGTGCCCCGCTGAGTGGCACCAAAGAATTCGACGAACCCGACTTCGCCGCAACGAATGAACGCGGACACCCCGTCATTGATCACGGCTCCCACGTGTTCAACGTGCACCCTGACCAGAACGGCGGCATCCGCATGCTGCGCCGCGCCTTCAACTTCGTCGACGGTTCCAACGAGCAAGGTCGCCTCGACGCCGGCTTGTTCTTCATCGCGTTCACACGCACCGTCGACAGGTTTGCCACCGTGCACCAGTCCATGTCGCGTGACGAGATGTTCCTCGAGTACCTCAAAACCACAAAAACCGGCACCTACCTCGTTCCACCTGGCGTAGGCGAAACCGGCTTTGTCGGGGAGGGAATGTTCACTTAAACGCGCATGGGGCCGGCCTTTTGTAAAATCGGCCCCATGAAAGCCCTCAAGGCAATCGGAAAAGTTCTGCTCTGGGTACTAGTGGCCATCCTCGTCCTGGTGCTCATCATCTTCGGGTTGCGTGCCTACAACGGGAACAAGTACCCAATCACGCATTCCATGCCCGAAGGAATGAGCTCCGACAAATCCTCCTACGAAACCTCGGAGCACATCACCGCCATCGAGGGCGACTACTTGAACGGCTTTCATTTCCGCCCGGCCGAGAAGAAGCACCGCGGCGTCGTGGTGGTCTACGGCGGGTCGGAGGGCTCCCCGGACTACTCCCGCGCCAAGCAGCTTTTCGACGCCGGCTACGAAGTCCTAAGCCTCTTCTTCTTCGGCCAGGACAATCAGAAACCCACCCTCGCCAACGTCCCACTGGAGCAGTTCGACGAGGTCACCGCCTACATCGCCGACCACGTGGAGGATCCTGCCCCCGTCACTGTCATCGGCACATCCAAAGGCGCGGAGTTCGCTGCTCTCCTCGCGGCACACGGCTACCCGGTGGACAATGTCGTCGCCTTCGCGCCAGCCGACCATTCCTACAGTGGCCTTGACTTCACCGGTGGTGAGGACTTCCCCTCGTTCACTGATAAGGGTGAGGTGGTGGAGTATGCGTCGTTTAGGAAGGCGTCGATAAGTTCTGGGGCAAAGATGTTCTGGGCCATGGCCACGAGCTACCCAGTCTCCTACCGCGCAACCTACGAAAGCGCCGCGGCCAACGCTGACGCTGGTGCGCGGATCGACCTCAGCGATTACCGCGGCAACGTCCTGCTCTTCGCTGGCGACGCCGACCAGATGTGGCAAGCCGACGTTGCCGCGCGTGCACTCGCCGAGCAAGGCTCGAACATTGAAGCGCACGTCTACCCCGACGCTGGGCACGCATTTTTCCCTGATGCCGAAAAGCTACCGAATGGTTGGCAGTTCATGCTCGGCGGAACCGCGGAAGGAAACCGCGCCGCCCACGAGGCTTCGGAGAAAACCCTGCACGAGCGCCTCGCGGAATGGCACGGGTAATCACGCAGCTTCGCGGCGCGCACGGAGCAGACGGCGGAGATCTCTCACGAGCTTCCCGCTCACCACATCACGCCACCCGGCGCGCACCACACTAAACCCAAGGGCCTGGATCTCGTGCTGGCGATCGAGCTGGGCAAGCAACACTTTTACCCCATCGCCGTAAGTGCCATCGGACTTAATCCGCCCATCGAACTCAACGGCAAGCCACCCATTAATCATCATGTCCACGGACGCAAAACGCTGCTGCGCAAAAATGTCCTCGAAGACGACCTCCACCTGGAACTCAAAGGTGTGCGCTTCCGGGATATCCGCCCTCAGCACCGTGTCGCGCCCAATCGTCTCAAGCGCGCTTTGTGACGTCCCCGCACTCCACCCCACCAACCCCTCAAACCCCCGAATCCCATTCGCCCTGGGCAACAAGCTCCTGGCCGAATCCAGCAACGCCTCCTGGGAGACGCGGTTATGAAAACGCAGATGCTCGATCGGAACCAGCGCATCCAGTCGGCCGTAGTAGCGGTAAATGTCGAAGAGCACCTGGATCGGGTGTGCGGTGAGAACGCCATTGCGTTCTTGCACCAGGTCCTGCCGCATGCTCCCACCGCGATACACCACCCGTGGGTCTTTCGGCTGTTTCCCCGGCTTCGCCCCCGACAAGTACCGCAAGTCCACTGCCTCCACCCACTGCAGGGTGGGCAGCCCCATAAGCCGTGCCGCAGCTGGCCCCGTCACCGCCGCACGAGGAAACGCCGCCGCGATGTCCCTGATCTCCCCCAGGCTCAATCCCTTTTGTTTTCTGTCATTCCCCCTCATGCCTCCCAATGGTTCCTCATCCGCGACGGCCGCGCGAGGGAAAATTGTCCACTCTAGTGTGCATTGCCGGAAAACACCGCCCTCCCTGCCGCTTCACCGCGCCCCTCCCCGCGCCCCTCCGCGCCACCCTCCGGGGCGAGTTAGTCGCGTTGCAGTCTGACGCCACACCAGCCACAGTCGACCTGGGCTTTTGCCGGCTGGGTTCCGGACGCGACTAACCCAGCCTGAGAACGAGGGATTGGGGGTGGGGGCAAGACCGTCGGAAAGCGAAAACCTGCTCCCCGCACTCTTTTCGCAGGGCAAGTTAGTCTCGTTGCCGTTTCGCGCCACACCAGTCACAGTCGACCTGGGTTTCTATTGGACGGGGTCCGGACGCGACTAACCGCGACTAACCCAGCCTTGAAAGAGCGCTGAAAAGGCCCCGAAAAGGCGGTGGGGAAAGCAGTGGCGGGCAGACAACCCCGGCGGATTCTAGCGTTCGTTGCAACGTTTCCTAGGTTCCGGTCAATCCTAGTAGTTCGGCCATGCGTTCTGCTGGGGTGTCGTAGTCCAGGGTCTTTCGCGGTCGATTGTTGAGTTTCAGGGCTACTAGTTCGAGGTCTTCAGGACCGTAAACGTTTAAGTCAGCGCCTTTCGGGAAGTACTGCCGCAGCAACCCGTTCGTGTTCTCATTGGTGCCTCGCTGCCAAGGCGAACCCGGATCACAGAAGTACACCGGGCAATCCGTCGCGATGCTGAAGGATCGGTGGCCAGCCATTTCAGCGCCTTGGTCCCATGTCAATGAGCCGCGTAGGTGCTCGGGCAAGGTCATGATGGTTTCAACTAGAGCATCGCGCACAGCCACCGCGTCATGACCGTGGGGAAGGTGCAGCAGCATAACGTAGCGGGTCTGACGTTCGACAAGGGTTCCGATAGCGGATTTACCTCCGGCGCCGATGATGAGATCGCCTTCCCAATGACCTGGTACTGCCCGATCTTCAATATCTGCCGGCCGGTCAGAAATCATGATCATCGGATCGATGAACCGGCTGCGCGGGATGCGTTGACCCTGGGGCTTGCGCCGGAGAGTGTCCGATTTTTTGTGTGCGGGGTTTGGTTTACAAGTAGTCCGCGAATCGGTCGGGGTATGCCACGGATAGTTGGTTGATGGCTTGTTTCCAGCCGTTGGCTTTCGCTCCTTCAATATAGCC
>NZ_VXKH01000014.1 GCF_008693065.1 Corynebacterium tuscaniense
CCACGCAGCCAGCAGCTCGGCCTGGACTACCGCGGGGCGGTGGCCACCGGTGCGCCGGCGTACGTGGAGGAGATCATCATCGCTGGTGGGCCCACCTTCCCTCCGGTGCCACTGCCAGCGGCGCTGAGCACCTACGGGCTGTACATTCTGACAGCGGTACAAGAGGCCTACCCGCACGTGGATCTGGATTCCGCACTGACGGAGGACGGCAAACGCATGCTCACGGAGGCGAAGAAGAGCTGCTTCCAGGAGGTCCGGGACGCGGCAGCGGGGACGAACCTGGCGCGGGCGTTTTCCAAGCCACTACGCAGCGTTCCCGGTCTGGAACAGGCGACGCGTGACCTCATGGGCACCCCCGTCGCTGGATATGACAAGCCGGTGTTCCTCGGCCACGGCCTCCAAGACCAGGACGTGCCCACCCCGATCGGGCTCATTCTGAACTCAGAGATGTGGCTGCGGCAGTTTATCGGTTCGCCACAGAACCAGAAGGTTGTGGTCAAGTGGTACCCGGCCGATCATGGCGGGACGGTGAATATGTCCACGGTGGATTCGGTGCCGTTCCTGCGGGAGATTCTGTCCTAGCGCGTGCGCCTGCGGGGTGGTGCCCGCTATCGGATGCGTGGCCCCACAACGTAGACTGCAATGAATGAACTGCAATAAACCAGGTGGATTCGCGGGCAGCTACCTAGTCGGCGAGCCGCGACCTGGCTTATTTGAATTCGTTTATTGCAGTTCATTCATCATGGTTTGCACCCCAACCCCGAGCCTTGCACCTACCTGAGTCAACGTGGGTATCACTTTATTCACGTGACATGGGGCACCGGCGTCATGAGGGGGCGGCTGAGACTACACCCGTCGAAGCTGCTCTACGAGTGTTAGACCTCGAGTTCGGGGTGGATGTGCTTGTCCACCACGACGCGTTCCTTCCAGAAGCCAGCCATGGCGATGAGGAAGGACACCACACCCACCGAGGTGAGCACGGTGAGAGCAACGGTGACGCGGTGATCCCCAGGGGCGGTGCCGAAGAGCACGTGGCGCATGAGGTCCACAGAGAACCGCATGGGGTCCCAGGAGTGCACCCACTGGATGAACTTCGGTTGCACCTCCGGCGGGTACAGGCCGTTGGACGCCACGAGCTGCAGTGACATGAGGATCATGGTGATCAAACGGCCGGTGGAGGGCCCGAAGATGGCGTAGATAGCCAGGATCGCCGTGACAAAGATGATGGCCACGTACGCCAGGGCGAAGAACATCTGCACCGGGTGCTCCGCATTGACGCCGAGGACGAGGTTTTGCATCCACCACAGGTGGAAAGCCTGAATCACACCCAGGGCGGCGGCGGGGATCCAGGAGCTCAACACCACGCGCAGCGGGCTTACACCGGAGTCAATGGCGCGCCGGGAAATCGGGTTGAACACCATGAACATGATCAGCCCGCCGAACCACAGAGAGAGGGAGAGGAAGAAGGGGGATAGGCCCACGCCGAACAGGGAGACATCATCCCCGGCGTTTTCCAGACGGACGGGGGAGCTGGCTACGGAGGAGGCGGAGTCGAGCTTTTTGCCGTCAAAACGCGGGACCTGGTCAGCGCCTTCGTTGAGTTTTAACGCGAGTTCACCGGAGCCATCATCTAGTTGTACAAGGCCGCTGTTCAGCTCATCCATACCGGCGACAAGTTGTTGGGTGCCGTCTGAAAGAACGTTGGAACCTTCGGACAGCGTGCGCACGCCGACGACGAGGCGGCTCGTGCCGTCACTGAGCTGGGAGGTGCCCGTGAGCAATTCCCCGGAACCATCATGAAGCAAGTGCAGAGCATTAGACAGAGACTGCGCACCGTCAGCAGCGGCATTGATACCACCCAAGAACTGAGCAGCCGGGTTATTTAGCTCATCCGACAGCCTGAACGCGCCGTCTTTCAATGCGCGCAACTGGGTGATTGTGGCCGGGTCCAGTGCAGTATCGATCATCTGCCGTGCCTCTGGGTTCACCGGAATACCAGCTGCTTCCTGGGCCTGGCGTGCTTGTGCCACAAGGTCACGTGCAGCCGGGCCACCTACCCGCTCTAAGTCCTCAATCGCGCGGTCAAGTGCACCATTGATCTGGTTGTATGCATCCTGCAATCCGGCAATCTGATCACCCACGGAAGTGACCCGATCAACGCCTTCGGCGATGGCGGCAGCACCTGCACCTAACTCGTTCGTGCCATCGCGCAGGCGGCCTAGCCCGTCGGCAAGTTTATCGGCACCGTCGGAGGCTTGGCCGAGACCGTCGTTGAGGCGCTGTGCGCCATTATTAAGCTGGTGAGCTCCGTCGTCGAGCTGGGTGACACCATCGACGAGGTCGGGCACTTTCTGCACCGCGTCCTGCACGCCGTCGTTGAGTTTGTTCGCGCCGTCGTCGAGGCGTTGGCTGCCGTCGCGGGCTTTGCCGGTGCCGTCGTGAAGCTTGTCCGCACCTTCACCCGCTTGGTTCATGCCATCGCCGATGGTGTTGAAACCCATGAACATCTGGCGCGAAATCTGCTCGCCCACGGTCCCACTAATCACCGAGGTCATCACACGCGTGACCTGATTACCCAGCATGGTGGGGATGAAACCGTTCGTGTTATTCAGCGTCACGTTGATCTTCGCTGGGTGTGGGTTATCCGAATTCACACTCACTGCGGCTTCGGAGAAATTCTTCGGGATTTCCACACCCAGGTAATACGTGCCGTTGCCAACGCCCTCGATAGCATCCTGCGCCGAGACTTCCACGAAGTTCATCGGCTCAACCTTGAGCAGCTCTTTGGTCACCTGGTCGCCGGCGCGCACTTCCTTCCCATCAGGGCCTTTGGCACCCTCATCGGAATTGACCAATGCCACCGGGATCTTGTTCAGGTTTCCCAGCGGATCCCAGTAACTCCATACGAACAAGCCGCCGAACAGAAGCGGCAGCAGCGTAATGGCGATGAGCGCCAAAGGTGGCAGCACACCCCGCAGAAGTTTGCGGAAGTGCGTGCCTACGTTCAGGCCTGAAATCATGCGTTCACCTGCTCTTCCTTTGCGTCCTTGGAGGCCTCTGAGGCCTCCAAGGCGGCCGGGGCATCGGCGTGCCGCAGATCCACAATCGCATCCGCGTGGTTATCCGGATCCTCGTTGACGGAGTTGACCAACACCGGCAGGTGCTGGGACACCTTGACCAGGTCATCGAGCACTTCCGCGCGCAGGCGGAGGCTGCGGATCTGATCAATATCGTCGATCACCAGGGCCTTCGCATCCGGCCGCGAGACCAGCGCCAGCAGCACGCGAAGGCGGAACCGGTCCTCCACGCTCAAATCGCCGATCTTGCAGGACACGTCCAGGTCTTCCAGGCTGAGCACGTCTAGCCACGGCTCCACATTCGGGTGTGCCAGCACATCACGCGGGACACGTTTGAAGAAGGGCTGACTCCAGGCGATCTGTTCTCGCAGGATATGGCGGGTGTCCATTTGGCGTTCAAGGCCGTCGAGCATGGTCATCCCGGCCATGGCCACGTCTTTGAAGCGCTCGCGTGGAGTTGTGTCCGCCCCGCTCAGTGCAATCGCGCCGCTGTACTGCTTGAATCGACCCGCCAAGGTCATGCACAGCGTTGATGAGCCTGACTCGCGCTCCGTAATCAGCAGAGTCAGGCCGTCGCCGATCTTAAACGTCAGCGGTTCGTCGCCTTTGCGGACGACAAGGTCCGTCACGTGAAAAATGGGTTCCACTTGTATGTGCCCCTGTAATTCTTTCGAAGTCTAAGCGGAGGATAGACTATCAGTTCTCCTCCGGGTATCATTCACCACGAGTTTGTCTAAGTCAAGGCGGATATCATGCGATCGGATGCAGTGTTAAGGCGCAAAAAGCTTATCGACGCCGCCTGTACCCTCTTCCGCTCCCAACCCTCCACCACGGTCACCCTCGAAGCGATTGCGTCCCGCGCCGGGGTCGGTATTGCCACCTTGTACCGCAACTTTCCTACCCGTGGTGACCTCGACGTTGCCTGCGGTATTCAGATGCTCACGGACATTGGGTTGCTCATCGAGGAACTCAAAGAAAACTTCCACACTGACCCCCGCGCCCAGTGGGACAGGTTTGTATGGAGGCTCCTTGATTTTGGTGCATGGCCACTCGTGGCGGCCATCGCGGCGGAAGACCTGGCTAAAAATCCCGAGCTAGCAGCCAAACGAGATGAAACCATCGCGGCCTTCCAAACCGCCCTTGACCTCGCCGTTCCCGCCGGCCTGGTTCCGCGCGACCTGACTCCACAGGAATTCGCCGAGGAAGTCTTCGTGGTCACCCGCCCACTCGGCGGCAAGCTCGGGGAACACCACCCCGACGTCCAAAACCGGCTGGTGGGTCGTTTGCTCACCGCATGGCGGAATGCGGACGAGCTACATGTTGGCTAGCTACATGTTGTTGCGCGGCTCAGTTCCTTCACGCTGATCATCCGCCAGAGCATCCAGGCTGGACAGCTGCTCATCGATGCTGGCCAGCAGCTCCTCATCCCGCTCCGCTGGCTCCTCGCTGAGCGGGCCGTGGTCGCTGCTGGCCTCGCTTCTGGCCTTGCTGGTGCCGGTTTCGGCACCAGCAAGGCGATCACGGGTGGTCATGGGAGCCGGCACCGAGGGGGATGCAGGCTTCGCAGGGGCGGTGGGCTTGGCGGGGGCCGACGGGTCCTCACGGAAGAGGAAGTACCACACCGCACCGGCGATACCGGCGAGCAGACCCAGCACGCCGACAGCGCGGCCAACGTTGCTCTTCTTTTCTTTCTTCTTCTGCTTCTTGGCCATCTTCTGTGCTGCCTTCCGCGCTTCCTTCTCCTCCTGTTCCTTGCGGAACTGGGCGCGGCGAGCATCCAAACGGTCATGCGCCGCGCGGGTCAGCGCACCGGCTTGGAGGCGTGCTGTGTCGAAAGGCTCGCCCTTCTCATTCGTGCTGGCCGGACGTGCCAGGGCGCGCATCGCCTCATAGACGTCACGCTGTTGCTCATCATTCATGTCGCGGTAGCGGCCGTAAAGGAGAGACGCTGCCTTGTACGCCATACCAAGAGTGCGAAGATTCATGCCGGGGATCTACCTTTCAGTCGGTTGTGTGCCTACCACCCTAATGAAAACTCACAGGGGACTAAGCGGTGCCAAAGTTGCCGTAAAAAGTGGACCGAGCGGTTCATTTTGAGAGCCATGCGGGAATTTATATTCATCACAGAATCGTCGATGATCTGCACTGATAGAGCGTGGGGGAGGGGAAGAGATTGGCCCCTTTCACCCGTCACACTAGATTCACAAACATTCACGCGCTGAGCCCAGCCAGAATGTATTACTCATCGACGAGCCGAAAGGACTCCTTCGTTGACTGAAGGACATTTCTCGTCGAGGCTGTCTGCATCCGCGCCTTTGGACCTCCTCGACGAAGCAGCAGAAACGTTGCCCACCGAGCACACGCACCGTGCCGGCACAGCACTGAGCTTCGAGCTCATCCCGCCACGGCATGACGCAGACGAGGCGAAACTTAATGACCTCATCGCCGGCCTCAACGCCTACGAGCCGGACTATGTCGCCGTGACCAGCTCCCACCGCTCCGGCTGGTTGGAGGGCACCGCCGACTTCATCGCTCGCCTCAACGCGCATCCCAACCTGCGCACCATTGCTCACCTCGCCTGCACCGCGGGCACCGAGGAAGAGCTCGCGGACTGGATCCGCCGCCTCATCCACTCCGGCGTGCGCGGTTTCCTCGCCCTGCGCGGGGACCTGCCCGAAGGCGAAACTAGCCTCCCAGACGGCTACCTGCAGTACGCCACCCAACTTCTTACCCTCATCCAGGACATCGAGGACGAAAACGCGTACCGTCTCGCCGCCGGCAAACTCGCTCTCTCCGTGGCGTGCTACCCCTCCGGCCACGCCGAATCCGCCACCCCGGACCTAGACCTGGACGTGTTGCTGTCCAAGCAGCGCCTCGGCGCGGACTTTGCCATCACCCAGCTCTTCTTCGAGGCAGAGGACTACCTCCGCTTTGTCGAGCAATCCCGGATGGCGGGCGTAAGAATCCCCCTGATCCCCGGCATCATGCCTATGACCAGCCTGAAAAGGGCTCAGCGCATGGGCGTGCTGTCGGGGATTGAGGTGCCGGAAAGGGTCGTCGAAAAGCTGCAAAATGCCGAAGACGAATATGAGGCCGGCATGGAGCTGACCGTCGAACTCGCCGCAAAACTTCTCGACGCCGGCGTGGGCGGCCTCCACATCTACACCCACAACAACCTCGCAGTGACACAAGACCTACTGTCACGGCTCGGCATAGAACCCAAAAACTAGGAATAAAGGAGTAAAAGTGACCACTTTCCCCAAGGCCACCATCGAGGGCTACCCTCGCATCGGCGCAAACCGCGAACTCAAGCGCGCACTCGAGTCCTACTGGGCTGGGCGTATCGACGCGGAGACCTTCCGCACCACCACCCGCGCCCTGCGCATTGACACCTACAACCACCTGCGCGACCTCGGCCTGACCGAGGACTACGCCATCCCGGCTGACGTCGCTTACTACGACCAGGTCCTCGAGACCGGCCTCACCGTCGGCCTCATCGCCGGTGGCACTGACCTCGACGAAGAATTCGCCTTCGCCCGCGGCAACGACACCCGCGTGCCGCTGGAGATGACCAAGTGGTTCGACACCAACTACCACTACCTCGTGCCGGAAGTTGAGGCTGGTCAGGCGATTACGCCGGCGCCAGAACGCGTGCTTCGCCTGGTTGCCGAGGCACAGGAAGCCGGACACAAGGTCCGCCCGGCACTTGTCGGCCCGGTTACCCTGCTCGCCCTGTCCAAGCCGGTCGAGTGGTCCCTGCTGGACTCCCTGGTGGATGCCTACGCTGCTGTTTTCGCTGCGCTGAAGGATGCCGGGGTCGAGTGGGTCCAGGTCGCTGAGCCCGCACTCGTCGCTGACCTGTCCACCCCGGACGCTGAGCTGGCCAAGTACACCGAGCAGGCATGGTCCAAGCTGCTGGGCTCCGACAACCGCCCGAAGGTCTACGTGACCACCCCATACGGCTCCGTACGCAAGGGCCTCGACGCCCTGGCTGCTGTCGCCCCGGACGCTGTCCACGTTGACCTGTCCCCGTGGACCCTCGACGCCGACGCCGACTACCCCTCCCGCGTCGCCGCAGCTTTCGCCGGCAAGAACACCACCCTCGTTGCCGGGCTTATCGACGGCCGCAATGTCTGGGCCGCCAACCTCCGCGACAAAGTCGAGGTGCTGAACAAACTGGGCGCTACCTCCGTGTCCACCTCCACCTCCCTCCAGCACGTGCCGCACACCCTCAACGCCGAGAGGAACCTCCCGGTTGAGGTCGCACCGTGGCTCTCCTTCGCCGACGAGAAGATCGAGGAAATCAAGGCACTCGTCGCCGGTGAGTCCGAAGCACCGGAAGCCTTCGGCCGATCCGACCGCGCAGCACGCACCCGTGCGGAGTCGACTCGGATCCACAACGCGGACGTCGTGAAGCGTGTTGAGGCCCTGCCGTCCGGCACCGTACAGCGCCAGCCGGAGTTCGCGCAGCGCCAGGAAGCCCAGAAGGCACTTGGCCTGCCGCTTCTGCCCACCACCACGATCGGGTCCTTCCCGCAGACCACCGAGATCCGCAAGGCACGCGCCGACCACCGCGCCGGCGAGCTCACCGACGAGCAATACAACGAGGCCCTCAAGCAGGAAGTCAAGAACGTCATCGAGCTCCAGGAGCGCCTTGGTCTCGACGTCCTCGTCCACGGCGAGCCCGAGCGCAACGACATGGTGCAGTACTTCGCCGAGCTTCTCGACGGCTTCGTTGTCACCGAAAACGGCTGGGTCCAGTCCTACGGCTCCCGCTGCACCCGTCCGCCAATCGTTGTTGGCGACGTCTCCCGCCCGGAGGCCATGACCACCGAATGGTCTGCCTACGCCCAGTCCCTGTCCGACAAGCCAGTCAAGGGCATGCTCACCGGACCCGTCACCATCCTGGCCTGGTCCTTCAAGCGTGACGACGTCCCGCTTAGCGTCTCCGCCGACCAGATCGGTGTGGCCCTGGCTGATGAGGTTGCTGACCTGGAGAAGGCCGGCATCAAGGTCATCCAGATCGACGAGCCAGCCCTGCGCGAGCTCCTCCCGTTGCGCGCCGAGGACCGCCCGTCCTACCTCGACTGGGCTGTCCGTGCCTTCCGCCTCGTGTCGTTGCAGGCAGAGCCTTCAACCCAGATCCACACCCACCTCTGCTACTCCGAGTTCGGCCAAATCATCGACGCCGTCGCCGGGCTCGACGCCGACGTCACCTCCATCGAGGCCGCACGCTCCAAGATGGAACTGCTTGAAGACATCGACGAGACCTTCCACTCCGAAATCGGCCCCGGCGTGTGGGACATCCACTCCCCGCGCGTCCCGTCCAAGGAGGAAATCGTCGAACTGATCAAGGCCGCCCTGGTCAACGTCCCGGCTGACCGCCTCTGGGTCAACCCGGATTGTGGACTGAAGACCCGCGGCTACGCCGAGGTCGAGCCGTCCCTGATCAACATGGTCGCCGCCCGCGACGAGGTCGTGGCCGGGCTTTAAGCCTTAAGCCCTAGACCACGCCTACGCTCACACCGGCCTAAGCACCCGCGCCCCGGTCAGCCGTTCTTGGTTGCCGAGGCCTTGTGCGTTGATGGACTGGTTGAACGATCCGGTTTGACTATCGCCCTGAACTGCGAACGGTGACCTGGGGTTTCGCCCCGCGGCGATCGCCATTGTCAAACCGAACCACACAGCCTGTTTTTGGGCATGCCGAAAGACCAGCTGTTGCTGGCTTTCAGCATGAGGTGTGAGGTGTCTCGCTTATCTTCCGTAGAGCAGTGTCATCGCTCCGTAGGGGTGGACGGTATTAGCCACCAAGTATCCCCGGGGTGATCGCCAGGTTGGTGTGCCGCGGATGTTTTCCACCCTGCCCCGGTAGGCGTGTTCCGGGTCATCATCGTTGGTGCGGTTGTGATAGCGACACAGCATCGCCAGGTTATCCATATTGGTGTGCCCGCCTTTCGACCAGGCACGGATGTGGTGGACTTGACAGTTATCGGCAGCATGCCGGCACTCCGGTACCGGGCAGGTTGGCAGTGTGGCCCGTGCCAGGTCGCGTTGTTTACGGTTGGCGAACCGTTGCGTGTCATACAGGTTGACCGCACCTTCCTGCGGGTGGAATAACGCCACCTCCAACTCGGCCCCGTGGTGCTGCGTCAGGTAGTCCGCACCGGTGATCGTCGTGCCATCGGTAAGCCCCAGGATGGTGTCGTCGCCGTCACCGCCGATGATGGTGATGTAGTCCGGCAGTGGGACCAGGATCAGCGGGCGGGGCACAGCAGGTGCCACAGCTGGGGCAACAGAAGCCGGGGTTGTGGCTTCGTTGTCCTCAGAAGGGCGCAGGCCGAGCATCGTCATGAATGTTTCGTACATCTGTGGGCCAGCAGGACCATCCCCGAGGCCCTGGCGTGAGGCGTACTCGATGGCTGCAGCGTCTTCTTCTCTAGCCGTGATGATGATAGGGCGCCTCTTTTTACGTGAGCGCCCAAACCCCAACGTTGGTTCCGCGGCGGGTTTGTCCACCTCCGGGACGATGGTCTTCGCCCGACGCTGAAGCGTTGCATAATCCCCCGGGACGGAAAGCAACGCCAAACGCAGGTCCCATCTCTGACCGGGGTTGGTAACCTCGGTCAGACGTGTCTCGATGTAGGCAAGTTGATCCAAGGACTTCTGCGTGGACCGAGCTACCTTGATCGCGTTGGCTTGTTTACGGGTGAACGTCGTCTTCCCGTAGTAGACCGCGTGGAGCTTGGTCCATTCGCGAACACGAGCAGGGCTGCAGCCGGTATCACGGAGGACCTGGGCATCAAAGGATGCCAAGGTCTCGATCGGGTTCGTTAAACCCGCCACGAGCGCTGCAAAAGGATTCATGCCGGCAACGCTAAACCGAAACCAGAAAACGCGCGAGAAGGGTCTGAAAATCCTGTGGATAACCGGAAAAACGATCCACAGGGTGCGCACACTGAAGCGCGCGCAGGAGACCGAAGGCCAGCGAAAACGGACCGGTTCCACGAAAACTCAAAAAAGATTTAGACACTCGGCGCGGAACTAAACTGATCATGCCACGCCGGCACCAGACACACTTTTGATCCTTAACCCTATTAGCCCTTTAATCCCAAGAAGAAAACCGCCGAGCAGTTCACATCGGCGGTGTTTCTCATTATTTACGGGTTTTAATCCGTCTTGTGTTCTCCAGACTAATGGATGTGCCGTCCTGCGAGTATTCAGGCGCGTCGCACGAATCTCGCGGTCGTCACAGCAGATCCCGGCGTGAGCGCGGCCTTACGCGAATGCGTTCAGGCCGGTCATCTTCTGGCCCAGGATGAGGGTGTGCATTTCATCGGTGCCCTCGTAGGTGCGCACGGATTCGAGGTTCGCGGCGTGGCGGATGGGGGAGTACTCGTGTTGGATGCCGTTTCCTCCGAGGATGGTGCGTGCTTCGCGGGCGATCTCGATGGCTACGCGGGTATTTTGCAGTTTGGCCACGGAGATCTGGGAGATGTCCAGGGTGCCGGCGTCTTTCTGGCGGCCGACGTGCAGGGCCAGCAGGTAGCCCTGGTTCAAACCGATTGCCATGTCTACCAGCTTCTTCTGGGTGAGCTGGAAGCCGGCGATGGGTTTGCCAAATTGGGTGCGCTCTTGGGCGTAGGCCAGTGCGCACTCGATGGAGTCACGCGCAGCACCGAGCACACCCCAGCCGATGCCGTAGCGTGCTTCGTTGAGGCACATCAGGGGTGCTTTGAGGCCGAAGCGGCCGGCAAGGATCTTGTCTTCGCCGACGAGGGCATCCTTCAGGTAGATGTGCGCCTGGGTGGATACGCGCATGGAGAGTTTGCGGTCGATCTGCTGCGGGTTGAAGCCGGGAGTGCCCTTTTCCACGATGAACCCAGCAACGGTTTCTTCCCGGCCTTCTGGGATTCCGTCGAGGCCTGCGGCGGCGAGGTCAGCGGTGGAGACCTTGGCCCAAATGATGGTCAGGTCGGCGTAGTGGGACAGGCCGATCCAGCGCTTCTCACCGTTGAGAACCCAGCCTTCACCCGGCTTGTAGGTGGCGCGGGTGGTCATAGAGGCGGGGTCTGAACCAGCAAACGGTTCGGTCAGGCCGAAGGCGCCGAGTAGTTCCGCGGCGGCCATCTTGGGCAGGTACTTTTCCTTCTGCTCCTCGGTGCCGTGGAGGTGGATGGAGGTCATGGCCAGGGAGCCGAGGACGGAGAAGATGGTGCGCAGGCCGGAGTCAGCGGCTTCGACTTCGAGCATGGCCAGGCCGTAGTCGACGGCGGAGCGGCCGGGGCAGCCGTAGCCGGACAGGTGGGCACCGATCATGCCTTTCTCGGCGAAGCGGGGGATGAGTTCGAAGGGTACGTGTGCGTCTTCGTACCACTGGCCGACGTGGGGTTTGATTTCGGTTTCGACGAATGCGCGGACGTCATCGCGCCATGCGATCTCGTCGGGGGAGAGGAGGCTGTCGAAGTTGAGCAGGTCGGTTGCAAAAGTCATGATGGGTCCTTTCTCGGGGTTGAGATGAAAGTAGTGGGGGTTATTCGGTTGAGGTCTTGGCCGGGGTGGTGGCGATCCATTCCAGGACGTCGTCGCGGTCTTCGTCGAGGCCCGGCGCGGCCTTGGTGTATTGGATGGCGCCGGAGCTCATGTCCAAGGGGTTGGACACGAAGGGGATTTCGTCGGTGCCGTCCTTGGTTCGGATGCGCACGACGGGTTCTAGCCCAAGATCGTCGGCAAAGTGCACGGCTTCGCGCACGGTGAGGATCGGGGCGATGGGGAGGCCTTTGGTGCGGAATAGGTCGATCCATTCCTGCGCGTTCTTCGCCGCCAGCAGGTCGTGCAGGATGGGTCTCAGTGTTTCGCGGTTGGTGTTGCGTTGTTCGTTGGTGGCAAAGCGCGGGTCGTCGATAAGCTCGGGCGCGCCGAGCCCCTCGGCGAAGACCGCGAATTGTTTGTTGTTGCCCACGGCGATGACCAGTTCGCGGTCTTTGGCGGGGAAGGGGCCGTACGGGAAGATCGACGGGTGGTCGTTGCCCGTGCGGGTCATTTCCGCGTCAGATGCCACGGCGGCGGAGGTCATGTTGACCATGGAGGACAATGCCGCCGAGAGCAGGTTTGTGCGGATTGTTTCGCCGCCACCTCCGAACCGTTCGCGGCGCAGGAGGGAGGCGAGGATGCCGACGGCGGTGTGGAGGCCTGTGAGCACGTCGATAAACGCGTAACCTGCTTTTTGCGGTGGCCCATCGGGCGAGCCCGTGATGGACATGAAGCCACTTGATGCCTGAATGAGCATGTCATAGCCCGGAAGCTGCGCGCCGGCGCGTGAGCCGAAGCCCGTGATCTTCGCGTGGATCAGATCAGGCCATCGCTTTTCGACGCTCTCCGGGTCCAGCCCGAACTTATCTAAACTGCCCACCCGGAAGTTATCGATGAGCACGTCTGCACGGTCAATGATCGCGTACGCCGTTTCCAGGTCGTCTGGGTTTTTCAGGTTGAGTTTGATGGAGTTCTTGTTGCGGTTGATGGACAGGTAGTACGTGCCCACATCGCCGCGCTTAGGCGGAACCCACTGGCGAGTGTCATCACCGGTGGGACCTTCTACCTTGATCACGGTGGCGCCCAGGTCCGCGAGCAGCATCGTCGCGTAAGGGCCCGCGAGGACGCGGGAGAAATCCGCTACAACAATGCCGTGCAGGGGGCCACCTTGAGGTTGTTGGAGTGCCATTCTTACTGTCCTTTGTTTGATTTCCTGGTTCTTTTCGCTGCCTGGGTTGCCTGTTCCAATTCTTCGATGAACTTGTCATCCTCAATATTGGAGCGCCGGGCAGAGTCTTGCAGCATGTTCCATTGAGAATCCGGTACAGCCTCGGCGCTGCCGTGCCAGAAGAAAAGCCTGCGTGCTTCCCTGCGCAGGGAGATCTCCTTCTTCAACTCATGGCGGTGCGTCCACCACGCCCAGCCGATGATGACCATGATGAGTAGACCCATGTAACCCAGAACCGGGTAGACCCAGCCGATGAGGTTGCTGAAGCCGATGAAGCTGAGCACGAAACCAATCAGCACGGCGGCAACGTAGATGGGGTAGAAATTTTTCGGTTTGTTGCGGGCGAGGCGCTTGCCAAAGGCGTAGAACATGCCGATCGCGGTGTTGTAGATCATGCCGTAGATGGCAAATGTCATTACAAGACCAAGTACTGGGTTGATCGCGGTGATCATGGCCTGCGTTGGCATCTCATTGTCCTGGACGGTGTCCACGCTGAGGTACAGCGAGGTAACCAACATGGCCAGCAGGAGCAGGAAGCAGGCGCCACCGGCCAGGCCACCCCAGCCCGCTTCACGCGGGTCAAAGAGGTTGCCGCCGATGACGATGGCCATGGATACCCCGACGATGATCTGCAAGCCAATACTGTTGATCGCCGCTACCCACCAGTTAGGCAGGGTGGTAGGAATCTGTGTTGCCTGTTCGTGCAGGGTGGAAAAGTCCGGCTCAGCGGTGGCGATGGTCCAAATTGTGGCAATGGCGATCATGACAATGATCAACGGCGTCAAGGCACCAATAGCCACCGTCACCTTGTCCACGTCCAGCAAGCCGGTGAGCAGAACCAGCACCAGCATGATGGTAGCCCCGATCCACACCGGCCAGCCGAACTGCTGGTTCAGGTTTGCTCCCGCACCGGCGAACATGGCGAAGCCGATGCAGAACAAGCACACCAGTGTCGCGCCATCAAGAATCTTGGACACGATCGGCCCGGAGATAGCGTCAAACACACCCGTGTGTTCCTTCGCTCGGTGGTAGCTGCCCAGCTGAAGCATGGCAAAACCGGTGAGCGTCAGTGCGAGTGAGGTGAGGAATGCGCCGAGCAGACCCCAGTTGCCAAAGGCGACGAAGTACTGGAGGGACTCGCGGCCAGAGGCGAAGCTGGCGCCGACCAGAACGCCGACGAAGGCCATGGCGATCTCAAGGACTCTGAGTTTCATGGGTGTAGCCCTTTCTCATGGGTTGTGGTTGGAGGTTTGCGGAGGGTTAGGAGCCGATGTAGCGGATGTCCAGGTATTCTTCGATTCCTTCGGCGCCGCCTTCCCGGCCGAAACCGGACTGCTTAATGCCGCCGAATGGGGCGGCGATGTCGGTGATCATGCCTCGGTTGATGCCCACCATTCCGGCATTGAGCTCTTTGGCAAAGCGCTGGCAGGTGTGCACGTTTTCGGAGAACCCGTAGGATGCCAAGCCGAACTCCGTGTCATTAGCCTTTTCAATCGCCTCATCTAGCGTGCTGAACGTGCTCACGGTGGCCACCGGGCCGAAGATCTCCTCACGCAGGATGCGTGCATCCGCGGGGATGCCACTGAGTACCGTTGGCGGATAGAAGTAGCCGGTCTGCTCCGGTATCTCACCACCACGGTGGACGGTGGCGCCGGCCTCAACCGTTTCGGTGACCAGTGCATGGATGCGGTCGCGCTGCGCAGCGGTAATCATGGGGCCCAAGGTGGTGTCTTCCTCCAGGCCATTGCCCATGACAACCTTGTCCATTTTTTCGGAGAGGCGCTGGGTGAACTCGTTGGCAATTGATTCGTGCACGAGGAAGCGGTTGGCTGCCACGCACACCTCACCGCCGTTGCGGAGTTTCGCCTGCATAGCGCAGGTGAGCGCGAGCTCCATGTCCGCGTCTTCCGCCACCACGAAGGGTGCATTGCCGCCCAGCTCCATCGATGCGCGCTGCAGGTTCTGCGCGGACTGCCGCATGAGGATCTTGCCTACCGCGGTGGAACCGGTGAAGGTGATCTTGCGCAGGCGGGCATCCGCCATCAATGTTTCAGACAGCTTGGCGGCGTCGGTGGTGGGGAGGATCTGGATGAGGTTCCTAGGGGCGCTGAAACGCTCCAGCACATCCGCGATGACCTGGCCCAGCAGCAGCATGGACAGCGGGGTCTCCGCGGCGGGTTTGACCAGCACTGGGCAGCCAGCTGCCAGCGCGGGGGCGATCTTGCGCGCGCCCATGGCCAGCGGGAAATTCCACGGCGTGATTGCCAGCACCGGACCAACCGGGGTGCGCGTCACCACAATGTCACCAGCACCCGCTGGTGACTGCGCGTACCGGCCGGGGATGCGCACAGCTTCCTCGCCGAACCAGCGGAAATAATCCGCCGTGTTCGCCGTTTCTCCGCGTGCCTCAATGAGTGGTTTGCCCATCTCTAAGGTCATCGTGCGCGCGAATTCTTCCTGGCGTGCCATGATTTCCTTGTAGATCGCGTGGCAAATGTCCGCCTTCTTCCGCGGCGTGAACGCCACATATGCTTTTTGCGTATCGACGGCCCGAGCAAGCGCCCCAAGCCAATCCTCCGCCTCCGTGTTCACCACGTGCGCAATGGTTTTTTCCGTAGCCGGGTTGACCACATCAAAATGTTCACGGCGTGCGGAGGTATCAGCACGTGGATCCAGCGGCAGATCGGTGGGCAGCTGGGGGTCTTTAAACAAGGTCATAATCGTCTCACTCCTTGGGTGTACGCGGTGGCTAGAAGGTGTTCTTCAACGCGGCAACGAGGATCTCCAGCCCCTCGTTCAACAGCGCCTCCGGGATCACCAATGGGGGCAGAAGCCGGATGACATTGCCATCAACACCACAGGTCAGGGTGATCACACCCTGCTCTTTACAGGCATTAGCTACTGCTGCGGTGCGCTCCGCCGTATCCAACTCAATGGCCATCATTGCGCCACGGCCACGCACATCCTTGACCTCCTCATGTGCCAGCAACGGCTCGAGGTGGGTACGGATGATGGCCTCAATCTCACGGGCGCGACCACACAGATCGTTCTCTTCGATCTCCTCAAACACAGCCATCGCTGCCGCACAGGCCAGCGGGTTACCGGCATACGTGCCACCCAGTGCGCCGGGGCCAGGAGCGTCCATGATCTCCGCACGGCCAGTCACAGCGGACAGTGGCATGCCGTCCGCCAATGCTTTTGCGGAGGTGATCATGTCTGGTTCCACCCCTTCGTGGCTACAGGCGAACATGTCACCGGTGCGGGCCAAGCCTGCCTGGATCTCATCGGCCACAAAGACAACGTTGTTCTCGCGGCACCATGTTGCAATGGCCGGCATGAAACCCTCCGCCGGCTCAATGAAGCCACCTTCGCCCTGAATGGATTCCAGGACCACGCACGCCAAGTTCTCCACACCAATCTGGCCTTCGAGCACGCGGATCGCGCGGTCAGCTGCCTCCTGGCCCGACAGGCCATCACGCAGCGGGTACGACATGGGCAGGCGGTGAACATCGGAGGCAAATGGACCAAAGCCAGTCTTGTACGGCTTGTTCTTCGCAGTCATGGCCAGCGTGAAGTTCGTGCGACCATGGTAGGCGTTATCAAAGGTGGCCACAGCGAATTTTCCGGTGTACGCGCGGGCGATCTTTACAGCGTTTTCCACGGCTTCCGCACCGGAGTTGAACAACGCAGTCTTTTTCGGGAAGTCACCCGGGGTCAGCTCATTGAGCTTCTCGCACACGTCGATGAAACCTTCGTAGCCGGTGACCAAAAAGCAGGTGTGGGTAAACTTCTGTGCTGCCTTAGTGACAGCTGCGGTCACGCGAGGATTGGACACACCTACCGAGGTCACGGCGATGCCGGAGGCAAAGTCGATGAGGGAGTTCCCGTCGACGTCGATAAGCACCCCGCCATCACCATCCACGATGTACCGCGGAAGGCCGGGCACCAAAGCCCGTGCGACAGCGTGCTCGCGACGCGCGTCCAGGCGGGCATTGTCTCCCTCCGTAGGCGCGCTCGTGATGGTGCGCTTCTGCGGGAGGCGGTAGGTGAGGTCTTGCATGATCACTCCTTCTCTACTGAGGACTTCGTGTAGTCAAACCAGTATGTGGTGAAGAAGGTGATGTCCGTCATGTACAGTACGGCGAAAAATGTTGGACGAATTGTACGCAGTGGAGATTGTGTGATGTTCCCTTTTAGTTTTTTGACCAAAAACTCTCGCCTCGGCGTCACCGAAATTATCTCCGCACCCACCGCCAGCTTCTCCGTCGTGCAGACCAATGAACTAGAAGCCCCTGAACACTTCATCCAGCCCGAATCTTTCGTCCTCACCGTTGGCGCCGCTTTCCGCGATCGCTGCGAGGAGTTGCCTGCCTACATCCAGCACCTCGCTGAGCAAGGGGCCGTGGCCGTGGGCTTTGGTATCAGTGATGTCTTTAGCTCCGTGCCCGAACCGGTCATTGACAGCGCCCGGAAACACAATATTGGCCTGTACGAAGTTGCACGCCCCGTCCCGTTTTCGCGCATTGTCAGCGCCGTCTACGAGGAACAACACCGCCGCTCCACCGCCGAACAACACCAGCGCGCCTATGCCCAACAGCAACTCTTGCAGGCACAGGAAAAACTCACCCGTACCGCCATTTCGGGTGACATGAAAGCACTGACCCGCGACGTTGCTGAATCTCTCGAAGCGCGCGTAGCAATTTCCGACGCCAACGGGCGCATCATCGCGGAACAAGTAGCGCGCAGCTACAACGCGATGAAAAAGACCCACACCACTTCATACAAAATCAGCTCAGAGACCCAACAGCCCTACATCGTTGATGTCACCTCCACGCGAGTGATCACGGGGGAGGACCGCTCGCTCATCCGCCACTACGCTGGACTAGCAGCAACATTGCTTTCCCGGCCAGCCCAACTCCGGCGGGTGCACAACCAGATCAACTCCTATGCCCTGCGCATCCAACTGGGAATCAAGAACGCCGAGGAGCTCTACGCCGACAGTGTCGACGCCCCCGTGGACGCCGATGGCTTTGCCCGCCCGATTGTCATTGCCACGCAATCGCGTCGTGCCATGCAGACAGTCCTAGACACTCTCGACCGCCATGCCCACAATCGCGACCAACTGCTTCATGCTCTTCGCCTGACTGAAACCACCTTCCTCCTCGTCGTGCGCCCCGAGATAAACATCCGCCACATTCTCGATGACCTCGGCGAACACTCCAGTCGAGTGCGCATCGCCGCCGGTAGCCCCGTCGTTTTGGCAGGGCTCACCCCCGAACACGTGGGGCAACTCGAAGCCCGCACGCGCACACTCCGGCCGGGAGATGTCTCCCAAACCAGCGACACCAACTTGCCTTGGCTGCATGAACCCGCCGTGGCCCAAGCGCTGGCTGCCCGACGAGAAGAAATTTTCGGCCGCCTGAACAGTTACGATGCCGCGCACGGCACGGAACTAGAGAAGACCCTCGCCGTCTTTCTCCGCCACAGCGCCCAGCTGGCAAACACCGCTGACGCCCTCGGGGTGCACCGGCACACCGTGCGCACCCGCATTGAGAAAGTCCAACACATGTGCGAAATCAGCCTGGACAACCCCGCGCATTTCTCGGAGGCCTACTTGGCCATGACGGCGTTTGATGGGTAGGGGGCGCAGCTTGCCTATTGTGCTTGGCGGCTAGTTGGTTAGTGAAGCTCATTGGGAACAAACGTGAACAATTCTTTGCACTATCTGTGAGATTGAGTAGTATTTTACTCAATCGAGACCCCCTCCAAGCTTCTCATTAGAACAGCGCAATATGAGAGGGGGGCTTGTTATTCTTGAGTCTGTGAACAGGCGGAAAGACTATCTGTCTATCCAAGAGCAGGTAGACAAAATTGTTTCTCGGGGGCTGCGAATCCCGTCTGAAAAAGATGTTGCTCATTTCTTGGAGCGGAATAACTACTACCGGTTTTCCGGCTATATGCGCTACTTCCAAGAAGATCTTGCGAACGGAAACGACGCCTTCGTCACTGATGTTGCGTGGGGCGAAATCGTTGACTTGTATGAATTGGATGCGCGCCTGAGGTCCTTTTTAATGGACGGAATCCAGCAAGCCGAAGTTGCTACGCGAACAGCCTTTGCACTGAGTACGGTCAAAAGAACCCTTTGTGAGTAAGTACCGTAAGGATGCAATGGGGACGGGTTCTGCCTGGCTGAAGGACGTTCCGGTGTGGGTGGCAGTGGAGACCTTTTCCCTGGGCACGCTTTCTAAAGCCATCACATACAGGAATGATGGTGGACACGTATACGCGGCGACATGTTCCACACTGGGGGTAGGTAAACCGTTTCTTGCTAGTCAGTTGCGTTCCTTCACTTTTCTAAGGAACAAGTGGGCTCATTCATCGCGTTTGTGGAACAGCTTCACTCGTGACCAACCAAGGGTTCCAGATAGCGCGAAGAACCGTGCTGAAAGGTTACTTGGGGCACCTTACGAGCCAAACTCTGTGCTTGCGACGATCGTGGCTCTTGATAATTTCCTCTTCCGCACTGGCATGCGGGTGGGGTTCCTCGAGGAGTGCCTGGACCTCACTGCAGGGAACCCGCTATTTCGGCGGGGAATTGCAGACCCGCAGAACTCGTAGAAACGCTCGTGGTGCCGAACGCTCCTTTGGGGCCGGAGCCCCCAACCCTAGGCCCGTGCCCGCCGTGCGAGGGTGTTGCCCAGGGACTGGATGGCCTGGACGATGATGATGAGGATGATCACGGTCATGAGCATCGCGATGGAGTCGAACTGCTGGTAGCCGTAGGAAATGGCCAGGTCGCCGACACCGCCGCCGCCGATGGTGCCGGCCATTGCGGTGGCGGAGATGAGCCCGATGGTGGCGGTGGTAATCGCCAGGATGATGGAGGACTTGGCCTCGGGCAGGAGGAAGTAGCGGATGGTTTGGAAGAGGGTCGCTCCCATGGAGTTCGCGGCTTCGGTGATGCCGGGGTTGACTTCGAGGAGGGATTGCTCGATGAGCCGGGCGATGAATGGCGCGATGTAGAGGGTCAGTGGCACCAGCGCCGCGGTGGTGCCAATGGCGGTACCAGCGATGACGCGGGTGAATGGGGAGATGGCCACCAGCAGGATGATAAACGGCAGGGAGCGGATGATGTTCACCATCACGTTGAGTACCCCGTAGACCGCCCGGCTGGGTTTCAGTCCGCCGGGCCGGGTGATCACCAGTGCGAGCGCCAGCGGAATGCCTAGCAGCGCGCCGATGAACAGGGAGGCGCCCACCATGTACAGGGTTTCGCCGAAGGAGTCGACGTACATCTCCGGCGTGACGCGGGATCCGGTGGTGTCGCGCCACCACGAATTGAGCTGGTTCATCTGTTACACCTCGTAGTTCTTCACCAGGGCACGCGCGAGCGCTTCACGCGCGGTGGGGTCGAGTGCGGGCGGGATGACGGTGTCCACGAACTTCCTGGTCAGCTCGTGTCGCGGGTTGGTGAACACGCGGGCGACGGGCCCATATTCCACGAGGCGACCCTCCGAAAGCACAGCCACATCATCAGCCAGGCGCGCTATCACGTCGATTTGGTGGGTGATGATGAGGATGGTCACGCCCAGTTCCTTATTAATATTGCTCAGCAAATCAAGGATCTGGTTGGTGGTGATGGGGTCGAGGGCGGAGGTGGGTTCGTCGCAAAGCAGCACAGTAGGATCCGTGATCAGCGCACGCGCGATGCCCACGCGTTGACGTTGCCCGCCGGACAGTTGGCGCGGTTTGTGCTCCGCGCGGTCAGACAGGCCGACCATCTCCAGCACGTCCGCGGTGCGGCGTGCAATATCGCTTTTCGACGCTTTCAGCAACCTCAACGGCGTCGCCACATTCTCCGCCACCGTCTTGGTTTCGAGGAGATTGCTGCTTTGGAAGACCATGCCCACATCACGCCGTAAACCCCGCAGCTCCGCCGTGCTGAGAGTGGCTGGTTCGCGGCCAAGCACAGTGACGGAACCAGAGGTGGGGGTTTCCAGCCCGTTGACCGTGCGGATCAGCGTGGACTTGCCGGCACCCGAGGTACCCACGACACCGCTCACGCTGCCTTTCGGCACTGTGAAGGAGATGTCGTCGAGGGCGGTGAAGGAACCGTTGCGGGTCTGGAAAGTTTTGGAGACGTGGTCGAATACAACAGCGTCGATATCTTCAGGCATTAGTTCAGGGAATCCGGGAAGAACCAGTAGTTGTTGGTGTTCTGGGAGTCGAAGTACTTCTTGAACTCCTCGGAGCGGTACGCCTCAGACACAGCCTTGGCCCACGGGGTATCCTGCTTACCCTCGGTGGTCACTGCCACGAGGATGAGCTCCGGACGCAGGTTTTCCTGGAAACGCTGCAGGTTCGGGTCCAGGCCCGCGGAATAGCTCATGGAGCCAGGAATGACCGCCCAATCCAGGTCCGGCAGCGAACGGGACAGGTTGGCGGAATCCATGGGCTTGATGTCCAGGTTGTGCGGGTTTTCGTCGATATCCGCCTCAGACAGCAGTGCTTCGTCGGCGTCATCGCGGAGGGTGATCCAGCCGGCGTCCACGAGCACATGGATCGCGCGCGACTTATTGGAGCCATCGAGCGGGATACCCACGGACTGCCCGTCGGCGACGTCCTCGAGCTTCTCGTGCTTCTCCGAGTACAGGCCAGCCGGAACCGTAGGCACCTCCGTGATGGAGACCAGGTTGGCGTTCTTTTCCTTATTGAAGACCTCCAGCCACGCGGTGTGCTGTTCCACGTTCAAGTCCGCATTGCCCTCAGCCAAAGCGGTATCGGCCTGGGTGAGGTCGGTGAAGTTGGTGTACTCGAGGGTGTAGCCGTCCTTCTCCAGGATCGGGGCAACACCCTCCTGGAAAAGTTCCGAGTACGGGCCAGGGGATGTTGCCACGCGGATAGTCTTGGTATCGCCGGTGCCGGCGGGGTCAGAGCCTGCGTCATCGGAGCCGCATGCAACCAGCCCGAAGGATAGTGCTGCAGCTGTAGAAACCGCTGCGATCTTCCTCAACATGGATGAAGGTCCTTTCACATGAATTCATAAGTTTGTTTGTGAATAGGCACAGAGTCTAAACAGGGCGGTATATAAACGCAAGACAGACTTGTCTACCCAGATTCTGCACGGGTAGGTCTGCAGTACACGGGCCCTATCGCGTACTCTGGTGCCCATGACACAGAAGACTCAAACACTGACGTTCCACACCAACCATGGCGACATCAAGGTTGACCTCTTTGGCAACCACGCACCGAACACCGTGGACATCATCACCGGCCTGGCCAAGGGCACCCAGGAGTACACCACCAAGAACGCCTCCGGCACCACCGAGGGCCCGTTCTACGACGGTGCTATCTTCCACCGCATCATCCCTGGTTTCATGATCCAGGGCGGTGACCCGACCGGCACCGGCACCGGCGGCCCCGGTTTCCAGTTTGCTGATGAGTTCCACCCGGAGCTCCAGTTTGACCGCCCGTACCTCCTGGCCATGGCTAACGCTGGCCCGGGCACCAACGGCTCCCAGTTCTTCATCACCGTGGCCGCCACCCCGTGGCTGAACAACCGCCACACCATCTTCGGCGAGGTCACCGATGAGGCTTCCCGCAAGGTCGTCGACGAACTGGCCAACGTGCAGACCGGCCGCATGGACCGCCCGGTTGAGGACGTTGTGATCAACTCTGTGACCGTCGAGTAAGTGAAAAAGCTTCTTTACGGGGCCCCCGCCACAACAGTCATTGCCGTGTTGTGTGCGGGGGTTTTCCTGCTCACCGCTGTGCAATCCCGCTCGGTGTCAGACGTCATCTGGGGTTCCGGCATCGGATCAACATTCGTGCTGTGGGGCCCCGCTGTCAGCGCCACCGATATGGGGATTCTGCGTGCGCTCACCGCGGGTTTCCTCCACGTGGACATCTCCCACCTGACCATCAACCTGATCACCCTCGTTGTCATTGGCGCCGTGGTGGAAAGAGCCGTTGGCACTGGCCCCTACGTGGTGGCCTACCTGGCCGGCGTGCTCGGTGGGTCCGCGGCCGTGCTCACCTTTGCGTGGGACCAGCCTACCGCCGGAGCCTCCGGGGCGTTGTACATGCTCATGGCTATTTTGGTGGGCATTGCTGCCCGGAGCCATGCGGATCTACGCGCCCCACTCGTGCTGGTGTTGGGCAACGTTGCCTACACCTTGCTCAGCCCCGAAGTGAGCCTGTGGGGGCACCTCGGTGGATTGGCTATCGGCGCGCTCATGGCCGGGCCGTTGACCTCCCCCGACGAGCGTGTCCGCTGGGCCGGGGCTGGCGTTGGCTTTGCTCTTGCCAGCGCTGCCGCGGGTATCTATGCAGCCGGCGTTTAGCGTCTAAACGGACAGTGGGCTGCGCACCGCGCACACAACGGGGGGACAAGTGCGTGATCATATCCACACATTTCACAACCGGACGTAGAAGAGTTATCCACAGGTTGTGGACAAACATGTGAGTAAATCACATTCGCCCCACATTCCACAGCCTGTGAAGGAAAGACGGTATGGGAATCCTCATTGGTGACCAGCGCATTACACAGTGGGGGAAAGCAAGTGTGGAGATCACCCACCCGAAAATGTGAAGAAAAAAGCGGGATGTTGAATTGTGGATAACCCCGCACCCTATCCACATGAAAAAGCCAGCGCCCACATGAGTGGAAGCGCTGGCTAAAAAGAGCGGACTAGGGGGGTTAACGCCACCCCATGGTCATCAGCAGACCCAAGATCAAGCCGCCGAAACCAATGAGATAGTTCCACGGGCCCAGCTCATTCATCACTGGGATGGACGGACCAGCGAGATAGTTCACGATCATCCACAACAGACCAATGAGCATGAGGCCAAACATCAGGGCCTTGTACCACACGGGCGTGCCACCCGTATTGATCTTCACCGGGGTGCGGTTTGCACCGGTGGACGTGGTCAGCGGAGCGCTGGTGTTGTCTTTAGTGACCTTTGCCTTAGGCATGACGGCGAATGTCCTTTACCTTTACTTTTACCTGCAACTGATGTGTGACTTTACCACCGTGGGCGCCGTAGTAGTTACTACAGCAGCCCTTGAACACCGTCGAGGAGCGGGTTGCGCCACAGATCCACGGTGATATCACCGTTCTTCCGTACCTCCTCATTCGGGCCCGGACGGTGTCCCGCGATGATGCCATGCTGGGATGGGCTAGCGGTGTCCACCAAATCACCGGTAATCAGACGGCCAGTCCACCCCATCTCACCCAGGCGTGTCACGGCTTCTTCACGGCTCTGCCCGGTCAAATCCGGCACACGGATCATCTGTCCGTTGGAGACCCGAAGCTCAATAGTGGTTTCACGTTGCACCTCAGTGCCTTCACCGGCGATAGCCAAAACTTCACCCACGGGGCGGGAGGAATCCACATCCACGCGGGTTGTCTTCAGCCCCAACGATTCAAAGGTGCTTTCCACCTGGTCGATGTTCATGCCACGCATCGCCGGAACCTTGACCTTCTCGTGGCCAGTGGACACGGTGACGGAGACCTTCGAACCCTTTGAAATCTGGGTGCCGCCAGCCGGGTTCTGGGACATGATCTTGCCGTCCTCGACGGTGTCGGAGGTGCCGCGCTGCAAGTCGTCGTTAAGCTTGAGCCCTGCTTTCTCCAGCTTTGTAGCTGCTTCTTGCGGCGTGAGACCCGTGAGATCCGGCACATCCGTGATCTCGCGGCCCGAAGATACAGTCAGGGTGACATTCGCGCCGCGCTTCAGCTGTGACCCTTCAGTGGGGTTGATGGACAGGACCTCACCGCGCGGGACGTCCGGGTGCGGGGACTCATTCACCGTGACCTGCAACCCCACATCCTCAAGCTCCGCCACGGCCTCCGAGCGGGTCTTGCCCACGACACTGGGCACCGTAACCACTGAATTCGACTCGCCGGTGATCACCCCGCGGACCTTGTTGAATGCCACAGCACCACCACCCAACGTAATCACGGCTGCCAGCAGTATCGCGAGCAACTTCATGCCCTGGCGCGATGTACCGTTCTGCTCATTACGGTGCTCCAGGTAGCGGGACTGCGGAACCACCGCGGTCTGTGTTGGGTCATCGACGTACTCGTACTCGTATTCGTAGTCCGGTTCCTCCTCCGGGTGCGCAACATGGTTACGCGCGGCCTGAGTCACGGCACCGCGGCGGAGACGCTCGAGGTCCTCGCCCATCTCCGTGGCGGACTGATACCTGTCCGCGGGGTGCTTGGCCATCGCGGTGAGGATGACAGCATCCACGTTCACCGCTTCCGTTTCACTCAGGTTGGAAATGCGCGTGCTCGGCGGCTCCGGCTCCTCCTGTACGTGCTGGTACGCCACAGCAAAGGGGGTTTCCCCTTCGAAAGGTGGGGTGCCCGTTACGGTTTCGTACATCACGCAGCCCAGGGCGTAAACATCACTACGCCCATCCGCATTCCGGCCACGGGCTTGCTCCGGGGAGAGGTACTGCGCGGTGCCGATCACGGCGGAGGTCTGCGTCATCGCCCCGGTTGAATCATCCAGCGCGCGGGCGATACCAAAGTCCATCACCTTCACCTCACCGGTGCTGGTGACCATAATGTTGGCCGGTTTCACATCGCGGTGGATGATGCCGGCATCATGGCTGGCCTGCAACGCATAGGTGACGGGAAGCAGCAGTTCAGCGGCATCCTCTGGGGTCAGCGGACCATCCTCACGTATGATGTCGCGCAGGTCACGGCCTTTCACGCGCTCCATGATGATGTAGGGCACGGAAATGCCGCTAACATTCGTTTCCCCTGTGTCGTACACAGACACGATGTTCGGGTGATTCAGACGTGCAGAATTTTGCGCCTCTCTGCGGAACCGTTCCCGGAAGTTCTCATCCCGCGCCATGTCCACCCTGAGCATCTTCACGGCTACTTCACGCCCAAGGAGGATGTCAGTGGCTACGTAGACGTCAGACATGCCGCCGGCGCCAATGGAATTACCCAGCTGGTAACGCTCACCAATAAGAGTCATGATGCTCCTTTAAGTTACAGCCCCGGTAGTTCAGGGACTCCGTTGAAGTCCGGAATGGGGTACGGGGTAGGGGAGGGGGTCGGGTGCTGGCTTGGGGAATCAGGCGCAGGCGTGTACGGAGGCTCGGGCTCAGGTGTGCTGGGCTCCTCCGGCTCAGGGGTGTTGTACAGCGTAGACGGTTCCGCCGACGTTGTTGTGCGTTCGGAGGTCGTCGGCGGTTCTGTGACGGTGGTGATTTCCGTGGTCAACGTTTCACTGCTCGGGCTCGTAGTGCTGCTTGTAGTGGACGTGGTGGTCGGTTCCGTGCCCAGCAAGCCATCTAAAGCCCCGGAGGTCAACGCCCACACGGCACCGAGAATGGCAACGAGTGTGAACAGGGCGATGAGCACGCCAATGCCAAAGCCGCCGGACTTCTTCGTGGGAGCGGGGGCTGGTGCCTGTGCGTGTTCCAGGGCTGGCACGTGTGTGGTCCCATTGGGCACGGCAGCGAGTTCTGCCGTGGATGCTTGCGGTTGGGGTGGGGTGGCGGCGACGAAGGTCTTCGTCGGGCGGCGTCCCGCGCGCGCATCGGCGATGGCCTGCTGGAACTCCGCGCCGTCGGCAAAGCGAGTTGCTGGGTCCTTGCGCATAGCAATCGAGATCAACTCCCGCGTCGGCGCGGAAATGCCGGTGGACAGTGGCGGGGGGTTGTTGGACACGTGCGCCAAAGCAATGCTTACCGACGAATCCCCGGTAAACGGCCGCTTCCCCGACAACAACTCATAGCCCACCACACCCAGCGAGTACACGTCGCTGGCAGCGTTGACCGGGAACCCTTGGGCCTGTTCCGGCGAAACGTATTGGGCGGTGCCCACCACCATGCCGGTGCGGGTGAGTGGGACGGCGGAGGCAGCCTTAGCAATGCCGAAGTCCGTGATTTTCACCTTGCCGTTTTGGGTGAGCATGAGGTTGCCCGGTTTGATGTCACGGTGGACCAGTCCCATGTCGTGGATAACAGCGAGGCCATGGGCGGCTTGTTCCAGGATGTCCAGGGCCAGGGACTCCTCAACGCTGCCCTCACGGTGGAGGAGGTCGGCCACAGATTCACCGCGGATGTACTCCATGACAATGAAGCACATTGCGTGGCCCTCATCACTGGGGACTTCGCGGTAGTCATAGGTTGCTACAACGTTTTCAGAGGTGATGTCTTCAGCGGCGTAAGCCTCATTGCGGAAGCGGGCCAGGAACTCCTCGTTGGCAGAAAACTCGGGGCGGAGCACCTTGATGGCAACCTCGCGGTCATGCGCCGGGTCATCCGCCAACCACACGGTGGACATGCCGCCATGGCCGATGACCCACTGCAAGGTGTAGTCGGGGCCAATGAGCCTTTGGAGTTCTTCGCGGTTGTCAGTATTCATGGTTAGTTTCCTCCCTGCTGGTCACCCGCGCCGGGGGCGGTAGCCAGGACAGTGCGGCCAATGGGGGCGGCAATCTGTCCGCCGGTGGCGCTTTCGCCCATGCCGCCGCCGTTTTTCACTACGACGGCAACCGCCACATCTTTATCCTCATCAAACGCCACATACCACGTGTGCGGTGCCAGCCCTTCGCCGTGTTCGGCGGTGCCGGTCTTGGAGGCGTAGTTGTTGCCGTTGTATCCGTGGGTGTTGCGTTCAGAGCTGCGCATGAGGTCTTTCAGCTGCGCCGCAATATCAGGGCTGATGGCTTCAGTGACTTGGCGGGCGCGGAAATCCCGCACGGTTTTCATCTTCGGACTGACAATGCGCTGGACCACCTGCGGTTCCATACGGCGGCCATCATTGGCCACTGTGGCAGCCATAACGGCTGCTTGCAGGGCTGTCATGGTGACGTCGCGCTGACCAATAGCACTTTGCCCCACTGCCCCAAGATCCTCCAAGCCGCCCAGTGAACCGGCAGCGTTGGGCAGCCCAAGGTCATACTTCTCACCAACGCCGAAGGCGGTAGCGGCCTCGCGCAAGGGGCCATCGCCCATTTCTGTAGCCATCTGCACAAAAGCTGTGTTGCACGACAATGTGAAGGCTTGGTGCAGCGTGGTCTGGCCACCACCGCCACACGGGCGGCCACCATAGTTGGTCAGTTCCACCTCGGTGCCTGGCAGGGTGATCGCGGCCTCCGCTGTCAATTGGGAATCCGGCGTGTAGCCGTTTTCCAGGCCTGCAGCTGTGGTGATGATCTTAAAGATCGAGCCCGGTGGCAATTGCTCCTGAGCAGCATGGTTGAGAAGTGGGTTACTCGGATTCGAGGTGATGGACTCCCACGCGGCGTTCGCGGCCGTGCCATCGGGATTCACCACCGCATTCGGATCGTAGGAAGGACTCGACGCCATGGCCAACACCTCACCCGTGGAGGGGCGCAACGCCACCACAGCTCCCTCGTATCCACGGTTGTCTAGCTGGTCAAAGGCAGTAGCTTGTGTCTGCGGGTCCAGCGTGAGTTCAAGCGAATCGCCGACGCGCTTTTCGGTGGTACGCAAGAAACGGCTACCCGTCGCATGCGTCTCACCATTCAGATTCGCGTTGAAACCTTGTTCCAGGCCAGCAGCACCAAACTGGTCCGACAAGTACCCCACGACCGGGGCAAAGGAAACCGGCATGTTGGGGTAGGAACGCTGGTAGAGTCCCTGGTCGTCCTCGAACGACTGCGCAAGAATCTGCCCACCCGCACTAATCTGACCACGCTCAATCTGCTTGGCCTCAACGAAATTCCGCGCGTTGCGTGGATTGCGTGCGTACTCATCTTCATGGAAGACCTGCACCCACGATAGGTTGATCAGCAAAATCACCATGAGGAAAAGGGAACCAATCGCGCCAATGCGTATCGACGAATTCACTGCGCCACCTCCTCAGCCGGCCTATTCGCACTATTAGAAATACGCAGCAGTAGGCCCAACAACATGTAGTTAGCCATCACTGCTGAACCACCAGCAGAAATGAACGGTGTGGTCAAACCCGACATGGGCATCAGACCCGAAACACCACCGGTGACCACGAAAATTTGCACCGCAATCGTCAGCGCAAGACCCGAGGCGATCAGTTTGCCGTATGTGTCGCGTACAGCGAGCGCGGTACGGAAACCACGGCTGATAAAAATGGCGAAGATGACCAGCACGGCGGCAAGGCCAACTAACCCAAGCTCCTCACCAATCGCGGCGAGGATGTAATCCGAATGCGCCACCGGGACCGTTTGCGGGTAGCCAAAGCCTAAACCTGTGCCGGTCACGCCGCCCCAACTCAAACCGAACAGGGCCTGAGATGGCTGATAGCCGAAGGTGTCAATATTGGCAATCGGATCCCGGAAGTTCGCCACACGGTCCTGGATCTTCTCGGAGATCTGGTACACCGTAAAACCACCAATGGCCACCAGCACGAAGCCAATGACCAACCAACTGGTGCGGCCAGTGGCGAAGTAGACCATGCCAAGCACAGTGGCAAAGAGCAGCAGCGCCGGGCCGAAGTCATTCGATATAGCCATGATCAAAATGGCAATCGCCCACACCATGAGAATCGGTGCAAGGTCACGCAAACGCGGGAATGTCATGCCCCACAGGCTGTAGCCCGCCACCGTGAACAGGGAACGCTTCTGCGCTAGAAGTTGGGCGAAGAAAACCAACAACAGAATTTTGGAAAACTCACCCGGTTGGATAGAAAACGGGCCAAGCCAAATCCAAATCCGGGCCTCCGCATCCGGCGGCTGGGGCCACACCAACGGCAAGGCCAACAGCACCAAACCCAACAAGCCCAACAAGTAGGAAAAGCGGGTGAGCTCCTTATGGTCACGCACCACGAGCAGCGTGGCCACCAAAATAAGCACACCGACGAGGGACCACATGACCTGGCGTTCCGCCAAGTGCCAGCCCTTGGCAATATCCAGCCGGTAAATCATCACCAAACCAATCGCGTTCAGCGTGGCTGCCGAAGGCAACAACACCTGATCCGCGTGCGGGGCGGCATAGCACATCGCCACATGCGCAATCGCGTACACACCAATGAACCCGCCAACGAGCCACAGCATATCCACTGTCAACGCATTACCTTGGGAAAGCTCCAAACCCACCAGCATGAGCAACAGCAACGCTGCCGAAAATACGAGCAGGAAAAACTCTCGTCCACGCGAAAATAATGGGCGCACTAGGACACCTCCCTGCACTTCTGCGAGGAGTTTGCCTGATCCACCTTATCCACGCACGCTGGCAACGCTTCTTCCGCCAGGCGGTTCACCTGGTCAGAGATCTCGGAATAAGAGCCGGTGCCCAAGCTATGCACCCGGGCGGCAGTGGCCTCCGGCACATCAGCCACACCGAAACGCTGGCAGTTCCTCGGCATCTCATCCGTGTCTACGATCGTGATTTGGTTCTCACTATTAATGCAGATCTGCTGCACCGGCTTATGCAAAGGCTTGCCCAGGATGCTGTTGGTAAAGCCCTGTTCGATCACAAACTCATCAGCATCATTGACAGTGATGGAGTACGTATTTGAACTCGCGCGATCAAACCACCACGCACCAACAACACCCGCCGCAACCACGGCGAGCGCAAGAATCAGAGCTGTCCAGCGGAGGCGTCGAGGGTGATCCTCCTCATCATCAGCAGCCGGAGCTTCCGTCTCCTTCGCCCCGTCCGAGGACTGCGAGCGGTTCTGGGTGCGCACCAGTTTGGCGGCGCGGCCGGCGGCGGTGTCGGGGTGCGTCGGTTCGTCGACAAGCGCTAAAGCCCCAGCGAGCGCCGACTTTGCTGGCAACTCTGGGCAACCATCTGCCTCCGTGTCCACCACATCGGCGATGACAACCGTCACATTATCCGGCCCACCCGAACGCAGCGCGAGCTCAATGAGACGCTGCGCGGCCTCCGCTGGTGTGCCCGTTCCAACCGTCGACGCAATCGTCTCATGCGTGACCGGGTCCGACAGACCATCCGAACACAGCAAATACCGGTCACCCGCCCGCGCATCGAGCAACTCCAAGTACGGCTCAACCGGCCGACCCGTATACGCCTTCAAAATGAGGGACTTCTGCGGGTGCGAAGACACATCCTCCGCCTGCAACTTGCCCTGCTCAACCAAGGACTGCACAAACGTGTCATCCACTGTGATCTGCGTCAACTCGCCACCGCGCAGACGGTAACCACGCGAATCGCCCACGTGAATCAGACCAAACTGGGTGCCGTTGAACATGAGAGCCGTCAACGTCGTGCCCATGCCATTCTGCTCAGGGTTTTTGGCTATAGACGCCTCAATCGACGCATTCGCATCCTCCGCCGCCGCCGCCAGCAGCGCGAGCACATCCGCATCCCCAGGGTCACGGTCCAAATGCTCCATGTGCTCAACCATGAGCTGCGAGGCAACCTCACCAGCAGCGTGGCCACCCATCCCGTCCGCGAGCAGCAGCAAATGCGGGCCGGCATACGCTGAATCCTCGTTGTTTCCGCGCACCAGGCCACGGTCCGAAAAAGCGGCAAAATTCAGCTTGAGAGTGTGCGTGCTCATGGCATCAACCTCACAATCGTGCGCCCCATCTTGATGTCCGTGCCCACCTGGACGCGCTCAGGTTGGTCAATGCGGTACCCATCCACAAACGTGCCGTTGCGCGAATCCAGGTCCTCCACAAACCAGTCCGATCCACGCCGGAACAATCGCGCATGGCGAGCAGAGGCAAAATCATCGCCCAGCACAAAATCATTATCGTCCGCGCGGCCCAACGTCAGCGCCTCTAAGCTGGCCACCTCCATGTAGGAGCCCTGCAGAGGGCCCTCCACGACGACCACTTCACGCGCCTTTTCGCGTTTCGACGCCCCCCGCACCGGCGCCACCCCCGACGTCGCCCGCCGCACACCCAACTCAGCTGCTTTAATATCCTTCCGCTGTGTTGCAAGCACCACGAGAATAAACAGCCACAAAAGAATCAACAGGCCGAAACGGGCCCCGAGCATGAGAGCACTATCCATGAGAAACCAGCAACCTCCGCTCTAAACGCCCTGCCGCGGTCCGGCGATGCGCACCTCAATAGTTGAATGGCCAAGTGTAATCACATCACCATCCGCCAGCTCCCAATTTTCCACCGGCTGATCATTCACCGTCGTTCCATTTGTGGACTGCAAATCCACCAAAAACGCCGTCTGGCCATCCCAAATGATCTCCGCATGTTGGCGGGACACCCCGGTATCCGGAATGCGGAAATCCGCATCATTGGAACGGCCCAGGATCGTCGACCCCTGCCGGACCTGGTACGTCCGCGAGGACCCGTCCTGAAGCAGCAGTGTCACGGAAGGTGTGGGCATGGCGTTCTCCTGATTTGGCTGGGCTTGCTGGGCTGGGACTTCTTTTGGTTCAGCCGGGCGTGACGGCCGGGCAGCTGCAACAATCGCGTCGAATCCGCTGTCCACATCCGGGGTCGCATCAACATACGAGGAAACACGCAGCTGGCCGGTGCGTAGGCCCGACTCTTCCGCCACACGCACCACCACCGGCCCATACAGGCCCCACCTCATGTTGCGGATAAAGCGGGTGAGCTGGCCTGCAAGATGTGTGGGCAGGTCTGGGTCCTGCGACAGGTTTTCCAGGTCTTTCGATGACACACCAATGGCGTAGACATTCGGCACCGCCAAATCATCATCCTCATGCGCCACGACACAATCCTGGGCTTCCTGCTTAAGCAGTTCCTCCAGCTCAGCCGGAACAACACGCCCCCCGAAGACCGCCGCAAAACCGTTATCCAAACCGCGCTGCAGGGCACTGTCGAACTTGGCCAATCGGTCCATCAAGGCCATCTACCCACACCTCCTCTCACGATCAACCGCTCTAGTTTCGACAGACAGTATAGAGTTTCGCGGGCAAACAACCTAGCTGCACAAACAAAAATGCTCCATGAACACGTAATTTGACGGTACCCGCTGGGTGCGTGCTATGTTTACTTAGTCGCCCGCCCGGGTGGCGGAATTGGCAGACGCGCTGGCTTCAGGTGCCAGTGTTCGCAAGAACGTGGGGGTTCAAGTCCCCCCCCGGGCACGAACAGAATGACCCGTCGGATATGCACATCCGGCGGGTCATTCTTCCTTCTGCACGTCTATCTCCTAAGATCTTTCGGGTCTGACATCCATTTTCCCGAATAGAAAGACGTGTTATGAACGACATCTTCCGCAAGGCTGGTACTGAGTTCCTGGCCACACTGCTGTTCGTGTTCGCCATCGTGTCCGCTGTCACTACCGCAGGCGCGTTCGCACCGATCGCCATTGGCTTCGCCTTGATGATTCTTGTGTACTCCACTGGCCACATCTCCGGCGGCCATGTGAACCCGGCAGTGTCTCTTGGCGCATTCCTACGTGGCGCAATGACCGCTACCGAGATGGTCATTTACTGGGTGGCACAGATCTTGGGTGGCATCGTGGGTGCCCTGATCACCCGCGGCGTGTTCTCCGAGGCGCCGACGGCTGCTCAGATTGAGACTGCTCCGGCATTCATCGTCGAGGCTGTGTTCACCTTCATCCTCGTGTGGGTCGTGCTCAACGTTGCCACCTCCAAGGACACTGACGGCAACTCCTTCTACGGCCTGGCCATCGGCGCAACTGTTATGACCGGCGCTTTCGCTGTCGGCTCCATCTCCGGCGGTGGCTTCAACCCGGCGGTGGCGATCGGCCTTGCAGTCAACGGCAATTTCGACTGGGCAAACATTTGGCTCTACATCGTTGCTCCGCTCATCGGTGCAGCCCTCGCAGCTGTGGCCTTCCGCGTCTTCAGCCCGGCTGACCACGAGCAGAACGTCGACGCCTAAAACGCACAACGCACGGCAGCGAGATAGTTTAGCCTAGGAAACTATGGCTGAACGTACCTTCCCACTGCCCAAGCTTCCTATCAACACCGCTACCCGCCCAGGCCCAGGAAAGCCCGGGGAGGTGGCGGTGTTGGCGCGTTTAGCGGACCGTATTGGGGGCCTCGTGCAGGGCAGCAAGACCCTCAACCTGTTCCCGGCGGTGGGCCGCGCGCGCCGTAACTTCTTGCCATGGCTGGTGTACTCGGGGATGCTCATGCCGTTTGGCATTCTCTCCCGTCAAGAATCTGAGCTGATCATCCTGCGCGTGGCCGCACTGCGCGACGCGGACTATGAGTTGGAGCACCACAAGCGCCTGGGCAAGAAAGCCGGGCTCACCACCGCCGATATCGAAGCGGTCCAACAGGCAGAGCACGGCTTGACCGGTCGCCGCGGGATGCTAATCGACGCTACCGATGACCTCATCCGCCACCGCCAAATCTCCGACGCCGTGTACGCCGAACTCATGCGCCACATCAACGAGAAAGAACTCACCGCACTCCTTCTGTTGGTGACCAATTACGACGGGCTAGCCACGCTCATGGACGTGCTCCATGTGCCTCTTGACGAGCCGCGTCCTTAGCCACCCACTGGAACGCCCGATTAAGACCCGTCATGGCCCACCGGTACACAAACGGCAAGTTCACCTGCGCCCACCGGCCGATCTTCACATCCGCACCAGTGGTGATGAGGTACTTATTTCGGCGCACGCCCCGCAGAATGATCTGAGCGCACTTGGCGGGGGATACGGCGTGGCGTTGGAAGAGTTTCTTGGCCTTCTGCACGCGTGGGTTGTTCTGATCAATGCCGTCAATATCGATGGTGCGCACCAGCCCCGTGTCCACCGCGCCCGGCGCAACAGCGTGCACCTTGATGCCGTAGGGTGCCAAGTCAAAGCGCAGCACCTCCAGCATGGAGAGCACACCGCCTTTCGACGCTGAATATGCCGCATGCCACGGCAACCCCAAAATGCCCGCGGAGCTGGCCACGCACACCAGGCGCCGTGGCCCCAGTTCTTTCGCGGCCGCACCGGTCAAGGGCCCGTCGTCCATCATCAACGGGACAAGAGCACGAATGATGTGGACGGTGCCCATCAGGTTGACGCTGATAAGCTTCTGCCATTTTTCAAGCGGCATCGCAGCCACGCTGCCCCACATGGAGATCCCGCCGACGTGATACACGGAATGCGGCACGCCATGCTCCGCGATGATCCGCTGCCCCCACTCGGCCACCTTTGGCTGATCTGACACATCCAGCGCCGTCGCATCCAGCACCGCACTGCCGATCTCCCGGGCGGTGTCCTGCAGGCCTTCATCGTTGATATCAGTGATAACCACCGGCCATCCATCAGCAGCGAGCTGAATAGCAACCTGTTTGCCAATGCCAGAGGCGGCGCCCGTAACCACGGCGTACGAATTTTTCATGAGGTTCTCCTTTGCCACTTTAGTTTTATGGTCAAAATAAAGAGGGCACCACGTATCCTAGGGAATCCCGCCACCGAAATATGGCGATTTCGCCCACGGGCTTAGACTGAACCGCATGCCGCGCAGCCCGATTCCCAGCTACCTCACCGCGATCCTCGACGAGGTCCGCCCCAACACCGACGGCGCAAACGCCGACTACATCGAAGGGCTGCGCAACGCCGACCCGGACAAACTCGCCCTCGCGGTGTGCACGCGCTCCGGCCACCTTTATTCGGTGGGGGATGATGAATACGAATTCACCATCCAATCCATCTCCAAACCCTTCGTCTACGCGGTCGCGCTAGATCAGCTTGGGGAGGACAAGGTACACAATCACGTCGGCGTTGAACCCTCCGGCGAGGCATTCAACGAGCTTTCGCTCGATGACGCCACGCACCGCCCCGCCAACCCCATGATCAACGCCGGCGCCATCGCCGTGAACCGGATGGTAGCGGATGATGCGGCCATACTTACGGCCTTCTCCCGCCTGGCCGGGCGGACGTTGACAGTGGATGAATCCATCTTGCAGGGTGAACTAGCCACCGCTGACCGAAACCTGGCGCTGGCCCACATGCTGCGCGAATACGGAATGATCACCGGGGACGTGCACGATGCTGTGGAAAGCTACACGCGGCAGTGCTCCATCCTCGTCACCGTGCGCGACCTCGCCGTGATGGCTGCCACCTTGGCCAACGGTGGGCTACAGCCGGTCACGGGGGAGCGGGTACTCAGTACCAAGGCGTGTCGCCTGACGCAGGCCGTGATGGCATCCTGCGGCATGTACGACGGGTCCGGCCGCTGGATGAGCTCCGTGGGCATCCCCGCCAAATCCGGTGTGGCAGGTGGCCTGATTGGTACGTTGCCTGGTCAGCTCGGTGCGGCGTCCTTGTCGCCGCGGCTCAACAGTGAGGGCAACTCGGTGCGTGGTGTGGACATCTTCCAAAGCTTGTCGTCTACTCTGGGACTCCACATGATGGCGTCCAACTACTACTCCGCGCCGGGTATCCGCGCGGTTCACCGTAAGGGCGAGACCAATATCGTGGAGCTGCAGGGCATGATCAACTTCACCGCCGCCGAGACGATCCTCCACGACCTCGTGGAACGCGAACTCGTCGGCGACAACCTGGTGCTGGACTTCCGCCACGTCACCTCTTTCAACCTCGCTGGCCGCCGACTGGTCAAGGAGGGCCTGCGCCAATTCCGCGAAGACGGATTCGATGTCGCTGTCTACGACCCAGCCTCCGCCATGCCCGACTACGAATTCTCCGACGGCACCCAGGTGGATTCCATCAAAGACGTCTCCGAATCCTTCGAGCTCACCGTCACCCCGGAGGAGGCCTACACTGCTCTGGCGGAGCCGGAAGTGGACTTCGATGTCGCTGAGGACGAATCCGGTGACCGCCTGGTCTGGCACAGCGCCGACGAGGAGTGGGCGGAGTCTGACATCATCTTCGACTTCGACAAAGACTCCGATGGTGCCACCACCGTCCACGTCACCCACCGTGGCCTCACGCCCCGTTACGAGGAGGCGGCGCAGCACTGGCGCGGGGAGATTCGCAAGCGCCTTAAGCCGCTCACTCAGCAGGACTAGTTCCCTATCTTTCCTACAGGTCTTCCTGTAGGTTTTCCTGTAGGTCTTCCTGCATGGCAGCTTGGGCGTTCAGCCGCTTTTCGTCTTGGGCGTTGCGCCTGGCCAAGATGCGTGGTGCGAAAACGAGGGCCATAGCTCCACCGACGATGGCCCCAATGATCAGTGACCATTGGCCGTCACCCACGTTGAAAGCGATGCCACTCACCATGACCAACGCCAACGCAAGGTTGAGTAAAGCCAGCCCAAGGTACCCCTTGAAGTTCCCCTTCGGGCGCGGTGCGTGCGCCTTCAACCAGCCTGAGCTGATGAGTTCCGGCCCCGCAACAGGCAGGAAGACCAGGAATGAAAGCCAGGAATACTGCCCCGGCAGAGCCCACGCCAAGATCGCACCAGCGAGGAAAGCGAAAGGGGGCACCATGCTGAAAGCAACAGTTTGGGACTTGTGCACCATGGATTCCTGGTATTCGTCGCCGAGGTGCCCAGTCACTTTGGAAAGGACACCGTCACCGATAGTTGTGAAGATGCTCATTGGAATTGTGCCTTTCTTGTGTTGTTAGCTTTCTTGCTCATCCCCGAAGACTTCCTCGACCGTTTTGCCAAGAACCCGGCACACATCGAGTGCGAGGTAGACGGAAGGGGAGTAGTTGCCTTTTTCAATATTGGCGATGGTCTGCCGCGACACCCCGACCTTCTCCGCGAGTTCTGCCTGAGAAAGATCCAGCCAGCGCCGCCACTGCCTCACCATGTTTGCCATGTTTCTGCCTCCTTCGCTGTGTTAGGTGGCTTACCCATACAATAAAAGAAACCAGACAGCATGTAAAGGAGACTTGTCAAAAAGTCACGCAAAGTGTCGCCGTGCTGCGCGAACACTACGATGGGGCGCATGAGTAACGCGTCGAAAGCCATGGACACCATCTGGTGGCACGTCTACCCCCTCGGAGCCACCGGCGCCCCGATCCGGGACCGCGCCGGAGACGGCTCCGATGCCGCCCCGCGC
>NZ_VXKH01000015.1 GCF_008693065.1 Corynebacterium tuscaniense
CTGGCGTGGATGCCACCCCGGCACCGGCACCAGCTGCGCCGGCCACTCCGTCGGTGGATGCCGCTGAAGCTGCGAAATTTGGTCACGTGGACGAAGAAGGCACCGTGTACGTCACCCGCGGTGGTGTGGAGCGCGCCGTGGGCTCATGGCAGGCCGGTACCCCGAAAGAAGGCCTCGAGCACTACGCACAACGCTTCGTCGACTTGTCTACTGAAGTTGCGCTGCTGGACAGTCGTCTGGCCACCCGGCCCGAGGACGCGTCGTCCGTGCGCACCCATGCCCAGCAGCTCATTGATTCCCTGGATGAGCAAGCTGTTGTCGGCGACCTGGATGCCCTGGAAATCCAACTCAAGGACGTGTTAGAGCACGCTGACGTTGCTAGCCAAAAGGCGAAGGAGGCGAAGGAAACCCGTCGCGCCGAAGCGATCTCCCGCAAAGAGGCCCTTGCTGCTGAGGCTGAGGACTTGGCTGCGAACTCCACCGAGTGGAAGGCCGCGGGTGACCGCATCCGGGCCATCCTTGATGAGTGGAAGACCATCCGCGGCATCGACCGCAAAACCGATGATGTCCTGTGGAAGCGCTACTCTAAGGCACGCGATTCTTTCAATCGTCGCCGCGGTGCCCACTTTGCTGAACTTGACCGTGGCCGTGCTGCTGCCAAGGCCGCCAAGGAAGACATCATTGAGCGCGCCGAGAAGATCAAGGACTCCACCGATTGGGGTGACACCGCCCGCGCGTTCCGCGATCTCATGACAGAGTGGAAGGCCGCCGGCCGCGCCCCGCGCGATGTGGACGACAAGCTGTGGAAGCGCTTCCGCGCTGCCCAGGATCATTTCTTCGCCGCGCGCAACGCTGTCAACGAAGAACGCGACCGTGAGTTCGAAGCCAACGCCAAGGCCAAGGACGCACTCATCGCTGAGTACGGCCCGCTCATTGATCCGGAGAAGGGCCTCGGCACTGCCCGGGCGAAGCTGCGCGAACTGCAGGACAAGTGGGATGAGATCGGCTACGTCCCGCGTAACAAGGTCCGTGAGTACGAGAATAAAATCGGAGATATCGAACAGCGCGTCGCCGCCGCCGAGGAGAAACAGTGGCGCAAATCCAACCCGGTCCAACAGGACAAAGCCAACCAGTTCCAGGTCAAGGCCGATGATTTCCGCGCCAAGGCGGAGGCCGCTGAAGCCAAAGGCGATGCGAAGACAGCCGCTGAGCTGCGCGCCCAGGCTGAGCAATGGCAGGAATTCGCTGACGTTGCTGCTAAGGCCATTGATAGCTAACCTTGCACGCTCTTCTGTTCAATCCGCGTAGCGCCGACGCCGACGAGGTTGTCGGCGCCTATGCGTTCTCCGCCACCCTGGCCATCCAAGACATCACCGGGGATCCACACTCCGGCGTCACTGCTTCCCACCTGCTCAAACGGCTCGAAGGTTCCACCGAATCGCAGGCATTCCTGTTCGCGCTCACTGACGTTCAGGCACCGCGCCCACTCGGCGCGCACGGCTACCCGGAACTCAAAGCCACCGACCTTGCAGACATCTCCGCCTGGGTGTTCATCTCCATGCCGCTCCTTGAAGACACCGGCATTATCGAAGCCACCATCACGATCGACGCAGCCATCGCACCGCTGCCCGGCGAACCAGTTCCGCATGAGCCGTGGGAAAACGCTTTATCGCTTATCGACGCCCTCTCCACCACCTCCTGCCGTCCCACCCGCCACCTCTGGGACACCCACGCCCCCAGTGAGGACTCCCCTGCCGCGTCGCTCCTCATGGAGGCTGGCTATTCACGCGCGTACAAGGAAACTCAAGCGACTTTTGCTCTTGATGGCCTTCCCCCGCTCGAGTCCCCCAGTTGCACCATCGTGCACAACATGGACTTCTCCCCTGCAGATCTCTCCGGTTTCCAATCCCTGATCACCGCTGCTTCCCGCGACTACCCGCGTGGTTCACTCCAGCTCGACACCATCAACTGGACCGAAGAACGTATCCGCGATGCCAGCGCCCGTCTCCGCGACCGCGGCGGCAACCAACTCACCGCGCTTCTGCGTTCCGGCGACCGTTTCATCGGCCTGGCTGAAGCCGTCCACTACGACATCGACGATGACGCCCTCATGGAACTCGGCCTCGTCCACGTCCTGCCCGAATACCGCGACCAAGGAGCAGCGACGGAATTACTCTCCAGCGTTCTGGCCGCCGCACACACCGAATGGCCGAAGGTGGAAACCTGCTACGTCTCCGCCCCCGCTGACAGTGAATCCGTCGCCTGCCTGCTTCGCACCGCCAACGCGAAGATCATCTCCAACTCCACTGCCTGGCAGCGGTCGAACTGATGCGACACCATCCCTAGGTCACTTACAGTGAGGCTGCCTCTCCAAAGTTTCATTACGGAACCTAGGCTAAGAAACAGCTCGAAGATAGGTTAAGGGCTTATCCTATCCTCACTTTCACCCCAGTGATGCTGACAAATCTTTAGTCTTATTCGCCCTTGGAGTTCTGGTGGCGCTCGCGGGCCTGGGCGCGGCGATCATCAACGAGGTGTGCCGGGACTTCCGGGGTGGAATCGGCGTGGGTGTGGGCGCGGGTCGCTGCGGTCTGAACGTCGGCGACGGGATTGGCCTCAGGGTTGGCGCGGCGGAGTTCTTCATAGCGGGTTTGTTCCGGATCGCGGCGAAGCCATGCGGACGTGAGGATGGGTACAGCCACGATCAGACACACGATGGCGAGGTACATGCCGGCACCGGTGGAACCGCCGGCCGTGCCGGTCTGACGCATCCATGTTCCCAACAGTGCCGCCGCAAGGCTTACGCAGCCGGTCATCCAAGCCACCATCGCCGGGGACGTGTGACGAAGCACCAGGGCAAGCACGCTGAACACCACCAAAGAGGCGAAGGAAACCAGCGTGAACACGCGCTCCGCCAACGCGATGTGGGCCTCGGCAGGCTCCGTGAAGGAGAGCACCTGCCAGCCCGGGATGCCGGCGGCGTACGGCAGGAACAAAGTCACTACGTACACGCCGATGACGGCCACGAGGACCCATTTGCGCCACCCCAGGTCGAGGCGGGTGGCAAGGGGTTTTTCGGGGGTTAGGGTGGCGCCGTTAAGCAAAATGAGCTCCTTATCCGCATGAACCGCACGCGGACGCGGCGGGTGACGGGCTGGGTGCCCCAATTTTAGGCAAGCCGAGGCCAACGCCCACCGGTGCTGTGGTGGGCACCTGGCCAGCCTCAGCATTATCACCGGCGAGCGTGCGGCGGTGCGAGTGAATGCCCGAATCCGCGATGAGGTAGTGCGGTCGGGCTTCCGTCACCGTCACGTGCACAATATCGCCAGGCCGCACCGTGCGGTCGATGTTCCCGGACACTGTGAAGTGCACGAGGCGGCCATCACGCGCACGGCCGGACATGCGACCGGTTTCCTTCTTGTCATTGCTCTCTTGGACCAGGAGTTCCTGATCAGTCCCGATGAGCTTGACGTTTTCTTCTTCACTGATGCGCTCCTGCAGGGCAAGCAGACGTTCGAAGCGCTCCTGCACAACCTCTTTAGGGATCTGGTCAGGCATTTCTGCCGCCGGCGTGCCCGGACGCGGTGAGTACTGGAATGTGAACGCGGAGGTAAACCGGGACTTCTCCACCACGTCAAGTGTGGCCTGGAAGTCCTCCTCCGTCTCCCCTGGGAATCCCACGATGATGTCCGTAGTGATCGAGGCATGCGGCAGTTTCTCCCGTACCTCATCCAGGATGGCCAGGAACTTCTTTGTACGATACGAACGGCGCATGTCCTTGAGCACCTTGTCCGAACCAGACTGCAACGGCATGTGCAACTGCGGGCACACATTCGGGGTATCCACCATCGCATCAATGACATCGGAGGTGAACTCCGCCGGGTGCGGGGAGGTGAAACGAACACGCTCAAGCCCCTCAATCTCACCGCAGGCGCGCAGCAGCTTCGAGAAAGCAGAACGGTCACGGTCCAACTCCGGATCCACAAAATTCACGCCATACGCGTTGACGTTCTGACCGAGCAGCGTCACTTCGCTTACGCCCTGATCCACGAGTGCTTTCACCTCAGCCAGAATGTCACCTGGCCTGCGGTCCTGCTCTTTACCGCGCAATGACGGCACAATGCAGAACGTGCACGTGTTATTGCAGCCAACGGACACAGACACCCAGCCTGCGTATGAGGATTCACGCTTCGCCGGCAGCACCGACGGGAAGTGTTCCAAAGCCTCAACGATCTCAACCTGAGCTTCCTCGCTCACACGCGCGCGATCCAGCAGCGCCGGCAGCGCCGCCATGTTGTGGGTGCCAAAGACGGCATCCACCCACGGCGCCTTCTTCACCACCACATCGCGATCCTTCTGCGCGAGGCAGCCACCAACGGCGATCTGCATGCCGGGGTGATGACGCTTGACTTCGCGCAGCTGACCAAGCGTGCCGTATAGACGCTTGTCCGCGTTCTCACGCACGGCACACGTGTTGAACACGATGAGGTCAGCTTCCTCATTTTCCTGCGCCGCCGTGTAGCCCGCTTCTTCGAGCAAGCCCGAAAGACGTTCCGAATCGTGAACGTTCATCTGGCAGCCGAAGGTGCGTACCTCATACGTGCGGGGGTGTGTAAGGGAAGATTGAGTTGCGGTTGTCACGGTGGGACAGTCTATTCCCGTGCGGTGAACTCTCCTAACTGTCACCGCGGGCCGTGTCTAATCCTCTTCTAACTCCGCACAGCGTTCCGCGAGGGCCTCCCGCGCGATCTCAAGCGACATACCGGAATTGAACCCTCTCCGTGCGAGCACGCCAACAATGCGGCGCAACTCTTTATCTCGCTGCTGCCGATCCACTGGGACAGTCTTGACCTGTCGTGCTTTCTTCACTGCTAGGCCACGGGCAACCTGACGCTCATCTTCGTCTTCGATGACACTCAGTGCTTCCATACGGTCAGCCTCCCCCACACCTTTGCGTTGCAGCTCCACATCCAGCATGGCGGCGGACTTACCACGCCGCTCAAAACGTTGGCGTACCCACTCCCGCGCAAAAGCCAAGTCATCGACCAAGCCATTACGTTGGAAGGAATCCAACACTTCATCGACAAGCTCCGGCTCAAACTCAGCTTTGACAAGCCGGTCCCATAGTTCTTGGCGGGACCGCGCCCGCGAATCCAGGAGAAGGAGGGCGCGTTCTCGGATACGGGAGAGAGCTTTCTCCCGCGTTTCGTCAATAAGTGGCTCCTGCCCGGAGTATTCCTCGAGCGCTTTTTGCAGCGCGCGGACTTTCTCCGGATCAGGCTGTTGTCTTTCCCTCACGGATTAGTCGCCGGCAGAGCCAGCAGCTTCCTCATCATCGAAGTCGATATTAGGGACCATGTCCACCGGGTCATCCGTCAATTCATCCTGTCCAGCAAACTCACCAACACCGAGCTTTTCAAAAATCTGGCGCTCCAGGTCATTCGCCAGGTCCGGATTCTCCTTGAGGAAGGTGCGGGCCTTCTCCTTGCCCTGGCCCAACTGGTCGCCCTGATAGGTGAACCAGGAACCAGACTTCTTGATAATCCCGTTGTCCACACCCATGTCAATGATGGATGATTCACGCGAAATGCCTTCGCCGTACATGATGTCGAACTCGGCGATCTTGAACGGTGGCGACACCTTGTTTTTCACAACCTTTAGACGGGTGCGGTTGCCAATCGAATCCTGCCCGTCCTTCAGCGTCTGAATACGGCGCACATCGCAACGTACGGAAGCATAAAACTTCAACGCCTTACCGCCCGTAGTGGTCTCCGGGGAGCCGAACATCACGCCGATTTTCTCACGCAGCTGGTTAATAAAGATCGCGGTTGTACCGGAGTTGTACAGCGCACCTGTCATCTTGCGCAGCGCCTGGGACATGAGGCGGGCCTGCAAGCCAACGTGACTGTCACCCATCTCGCCTTCAATTTCAGCCTTCGGTGTCAACGCCGCCACCGAGTCAATGACGATGATGTCAATCGCGCCGGAGCGCACCAACATGTCCGCGATCTCCAGCGCTTGCTCACCGGTATCCGGCTGCGAAACCAGCAAGTTGTCGGTGTCTACCCCTAGCTTGCGGGCATAATCCGGATCGAGGGCGTGCTCAGCGTCAATGAACGCGGCAATGCCTCCGGCACGCTGCGCTTCAGCGATGGCATGCAGTGCCACCGTTGTCTTGCCCGAGGATTCGGGGCCATAAATTTCCACGATGCGGCCACGCGGCCACCCGCCGATACCCAGTGCCACATCGATCGCAGTATTGCCGGAAGAGATGGACTGAATCGGAGGACGCTTCTCGTCCCCCAGGCGCATAATGGCGCCCTTGCCAAAATCCTTCTCAATCATCGCCATTGCGGCATCAAGCGCATTCTGGCGATTATTCGCTGCTGAGCCAGCCTTCTTCTTTGTTGCCATGGGTGTCTCTTTGTCCTTTCGTTGTTAACAGTCTCCCCGTGTGGGGTAGATCGGTTAAATAAGTGGTGCACTTACTTAGACCGCTCTAACCCCGCATCCGGTTCCCCGTTGCTGCGAATTACACTAATGCGATAGCGGACACCACCCCCGAACATACACGCACGAATGTTCGAAAGAAAACTATTCCCGGTCTACCTCCCAGGGCGGTCGACCCCTAACCTACGATCTTCTGGCACATCAAAGGCTTCACACAAACCATCCCACACAATTCGGGGATCGACTCCGCTTTCGATCAGCTCTGCAGCCGTCTTTCCTTCCCCTGGAAAGACATGGGAGGAGACGACCCATTGGCCTTTTGCGTCACCAAACTCGTCGGCAACGCGCTGCTGAAACTCCGTCAAACGCATGGCCACCACCATACAAGGATGGCAAAACAGGGCATATTGAACGGTGTTCAAGTTTGTGCACTAAAATATCCGGCATGTCTAATACTGTCTCGACGACTTCTTCACGCTCCAAGAACAATGCCGCGAAGGATCTCGCCCTGATCACCATGTTCACCGCGCTCATCTGCGTGCTCGGATTCGTGTCCATCCCTGTGGGTGCGACGGGCGTGCCTATTGTTCTGCAAAACGTGGCCACCATCCTCGCGGGCCTCGTGCTCGGTGGTCGTCGTGGCTTCCTGGCCACCGGCCTGTTCCTGCTCATCAGTCTCGCCTTTCCCGTCCTCGCCGGCGGCCGCACGCTCATCCAAGCTTTCGCGGGCCCCAGCGTCGGTTATTTGCTCGGCTACCTGCTCGGCGCCACTGCAGCTGGGTACATTGCCTACCGCGCACCGCGCGACAACAAAACCATCATGGCTGCGCTGTTCGTTTTGGGCGGTATCGTCGCGGTCTTGCTCCAGTATCTTTTCGGCGCCTTTGGCCTCATGTGGCGCGCGGACATGAACCTCGGCACCGCGGTCGCCGCCCAGAGCGCGTTTATCCTGCCCGACTTGGCCAAACTCGCAGTCATAGTGGCCATTGCACTCGCCGTTCACGCTGCGTTCCCGCAGCTCCGTCGCCGTTAAGCTGGCCCCGTGCCCACCATCACGTTCGACGGCGCAGGAGTCGTCTACGAAGGAAGAACAATCCTTGAGCCGGTCACGCTGACCCTCACCGAACAGCGCATCGGCATCATCGGCTCCAATGGGTCCGGCAAATCCACGCTCGTGCGCATGATCAACGGCCTCATTGAGCCCACTCAAGGACGCGTGCTTTTCGACACCTCCCCTACCACCACCCACGGCAAACACATCCGTCGCCGGGTGGGCTTCATCTTCTCCGACGCCGAGGCCCAGATAGTCATGCCACGCGTCCGCGACGACATCGCCTTTTCTCTGCGCCGTTTCAAAATGCCCAAAGCAGAGGTGAACCGTCGGGTTGACGCGATGCTGGAGAAATTCGGGCTCACTACGCTCGCAGGTAATTCCCCGCACACCTTGTCCGGCGGTGAGAAACAGATGCTGGCCCTTGCCTCCGTGTTGGTCATTGAGCCGGAGACAATCATCGCCGATGAACCCACCACCCTGCTGGATCTGCGGAACCGAAAGCGGATCATTCGAGAGCTGGAAGGATTGGGGCAGCAGGTTATCGTCGTCACGCATGATCTTGACATGCTCCATAACTTTGACCGCGTGATCTGCATCAACGATGGAGCCATTGCTTACGACGGCACCCCGCGCGACGCTATCGCCTTCTACACCGACCTGATGGAGCGCACCCCCTCATGATCCGCGAGCTCCCCTTAGGAGTCTACGTTCCCGACACCACCCTGGTGCACCGGACCTCCCCAACGCTGAAGTTCCTAGCCATCGTGGCGCTAATCATCCTGACCACATGGCTGCCTACGCGTCCTTGGCACACGGCCGCGGTTTTGGGCGGTATCCTTCTCGTCTACGCAGTGGCCCGCATCCCTGTGCGCACAACCTGGCGCCAGATCGCCCCCGTCCTGCCTTTCATGGCATTCCTCGGGGCTTTCATGTGGTGGCAAAACGGCTTTGAAGCGATGCTCACCGTCACTATCGGACTCATCGCTTCCTTCCTCGCAGCGACGCTGCTCACCCTCACCACAACCGTTGAGGAACTCCTCGCCGCCCTGGAATCAAACATGGCGCCACTATCCCGCATTGGGGTCCCCGTAGACACGATCTCGCTGGCGATCGCCCTGACCATCCGACAGATCCCCGTCATCCTGAACACTGCCAACGAATCCCTCGACGCCCGCAAAGCACGCGGCGCACGCTTTTCCCTACTAGCTTTCGGCACTCCATTGGTCATCCGCAGCATCCGCCGCGCCGAGATGACAGGAGAGGCCCTCATGGCACGTGGCGCCGTCGATTAAGCATTGTAAAACCCGGCGGTGGAAAGGATCCACACACCGGGGCTAAGAGATTCAGAGAGGTTTAATTCTCGCCACGCAGCTCTCGCATGCGCTCTGCCACCGCATCATCGGAGACGCCAGTGGTGTCAGTGCTGTCAGTGGAACCAGTGGAGCCACTCTCAATGGCTTCCTGCCCCTTGCCGGACTCAAGCTGACCCATCTCAGCGCGGATCTGCTCTAGGCGGGAGTGACCAGCCATCTGAATGCCAGCCTGCTCAACCTCAGCCATACGACCCTGGACAGAGCCCTGTGCCAGCTCGGCCTGGCCGAGAGCCTTGGAGTAGCGGCGCTCAATCTTCTCGCGCACCTGGTCCAAATTCGGCTGGTTGCCACCGGTGATTGCATCCATGGACTGCAGGGACTCAGCAACTTTCTCCTGCATCTTGGCCTGTTCCAGCTGGGAGAGCAGCTTGGAGCGCTCCGCCACCTGCTGCTGCAGCTGCATTGCATTGCGCTCAACGGCCTGCTTAGCCTGCTGGGCCTGCTGCAAAGCCTGGTCATGAAGCTGCTTGGTGTCCTCAACACCCTGCTCGGCGGTGACCAGTTGAGCGGCGAAAGCCTCAGCGGCGTTCTCGTACTCGGTGGCCTTCTGGCTGTCACCATCAGCGCGGGCCTTGTCAGCCAACTGGAGAGCCTGACGGGTATTGGACTGCAGTTTCTCCACATCCGCCAAGCGACGGTTGAGCTGCATCTCCAGTTGACGCTGGTTACTAATCACGGCCGCCGCCTGCTGGGACAGAGCCTGGTGCTGGCGCTGTGCCTCGCCGATGGCCTGCTCGATCTGAACTTTGGGGTCAGCGTGCTCGTCGATCTTATTGTCGAAGAGCGCCATCAGGTACTTCCAGGCTTTAACAAACGGATTAGCCATGGTGTATTTGCCTTTCTCTCGCGTGCAGAACTGCAGCTGAAGATTATCGTGAAGAAATGTTCGTATACATGGTAGCGGAGCGCACCTGCATGCGCGTCATGTGAGACCGCTTTACACCTCTGCAGCGGCGGGAGGTGTATGTGCCAGTTCGTCTGCCATGGCTTGAAGCGACAGGTTCGCTGCAGCTTCCATCAACAGTTCAGACACGGTGGTACCCAGTGCCACACACACGGAGGCAAGAAGCTCAGAAGATACTTCCTTGCGTCCACGTTCCAATTCTGACAGGTAACCGGGTGACACACGCGCCTGAGACGCCAGTTCACGCAGGGTCACACCTTTATCCGCACGGAATGCGCGCAGAGACATGCCAAGGGCTTCCCGCAGCAGCGGTTCGCGCACCTTTTCACGGGTAATAACCTGAGGTGCGGGCTGGTACTTGAGAGTCGTTGTTGTTGCCATCACGTTTTCTAACGAACCATCCCTTCTTTTTGTTCCCATTCGCGTATTTCACGTTCCAGCGCCTCGAGACTTGCTGTCACCGCAGCCTTCCGGATGATTTGTCGGTCACCGTCAACCTTCGGCGCATGCACCGTGATGGTGCGCATTGGTCCTGCAACAGCAACGTACACTTCGCCCACCGGGTGCCCGTCTTGAGGGGTTGGTCCGGCAACTCCGGTGAGAGCGACGGCCCAATCAGAACCGCACACGCGCCTCGCACCGCGCGCCATGTGTTCCGCCGTCACCGGTGACACGGGCCCATGCGCAGCCAAGACCTCTGCCGGAACCCCCGCCAAACTCCCCTTGAGGTCCGTGGCATACGTCACCAGTCCCCCACGCAGCACAGCCGAGGCACCCGACACGTCTGCTACCGTCGCGCACGCGAGGCCTGCGGTGAGGGATTCGCAGAAGGAAAGGGTGTGGGAGTGGGCCCGGAGGATGCCAATAAGCGAGGCTGCAAGACTCATGCTGGTGTCCTATTCGCGCGCGCACCGTCAACAAGGTACTGCACGCCCGTGACCACCGTGACCACCACCGCGATGAGCATGACAACAAGCGTTGTCACATCCATCCAGCCAGGAAGTGGGCACAAGTACAGCGCCACACCAAGCGTCTGCAGCACGGTCTTCAGTTTGCCGCCCTTCGACGCTGGCACCACCTTGCCCTGGCGCAGCATCCACATGCGCCATAGCGTGATACCCAGCTCGCGCACCACAATCACCACGGTGATCCAGACCGGCAACGAACTGGCAATATTTAACGTCACCAGCGCCGTGATCATCAGCGCCTTGTCCGCAATCGGGTCCGCGATCTTGCCAAAATCGGTGACCAGACCACGCGCACGCGCAATGTCACCATCGAGTTTATCCGTGGCCATCAGTACAACGAACAGGCCAAACGCCCACCACCAGTGTTCACTCAGCACAAGCCATGCAAATACCGGCGTGAAAAGAATGCGCAAAGACGTGAGGACGTTCGGAAGATTCCAATTGGACTGTTTCACACTGCCAAGCCTATTAGAATCCGCGTCCATGACACACTTCATTGCAACGTACACATACGGAGCGCAGTCGCTTATCGACGAAACACGTCCCGCCCACCGCTCCTTCATCGCCCGACTCAAAGATCAGGGCAACGTCATTGCCGCAGGACCGTACGAGGATGGGGCCGAGTCGGTGATCATCCTGAGACTCCCAGACGGGGCGTCGTTGGGGGATGCCGCCGAGCTGTTGGCAGATGACCCCTACCTGACCGCTGGTGCCCTGGCTGACCGTGAGTTCCGTGAGTGGAACCCCGTCATTAACGTCTGGGAGTAGTTTTTGCTTCCTGGGTTTTGTGGATAACCAAGCCCAGTAGGTGACGTGTCAACGCGGTTATCCACAGATGCGATCGATTGTCCTTTCGCTGGTGCTGCCGAGCGTTTAGTGTGCGAGATATGACACGATTCGCGGAATTCCTCGGGGCACTCAGCACCGGCGTAGACACCCTGGCATCCTTTGAACGCCAGGCAGCGCTGGCTGCCGGTGTGAGTGCCACCCGCGTCCGCGAATGGGAACGCGTCTTCGAGGTCTACTACGGATCCACCTCATGGACGGTCAAACAACACACAGCCGTAGAACGGGCGCGCGTGGGACAGTTCTCTATTGACCAGCTGGTGTACATCGAAAACCGCATCAAGCATGTGGAGCCCCAGGCGTTGCGGTGGAAACTACGCCTGGCTCTCTTGGACGCGCCGGGCGACTATGCATCCCTGACTCGAGCGGCGAAACAAATTGTGCCGGTACCTGAGACGCGTTCACCTCGCCCCGGGGTGACCTTCACTGGATCCCGGGGAGGTTACCGCTCAATGATGGTAACAACCCACGAGCGTGACATTGCGGATATTGAATTTAACGTGACGCGCAACGTTGACCCCACCCGTCCTGTAGCGCCGCAGCTGGTGGAGCCATTCATGTCGCTTATCCGCAACGGCGGTACTGGCGTCGCACATGCTGTACCGCGTCCACTGCTCCTGGTGCCACTACCGGACTATACTCGCATCGTCGCGGGCAACGGGGATGAAGTGGTGCTCGGGCTTTCTGACGGCACCACCATCACCGGCGCTGACTACCTCCAGAAGCATCATGGCGCCGAACTGGAGGTGGCACTCTTCCACCCGGAGGAAGGCGCGGTGAATCTTTACCGCACCCAGCGCCTAGCCAACCAGAAGCAGCGCGACCTAGCGCGGGCCACACTCACCACGTGCCCAGTCCCCGGTTGCCGCCATGGCGCTGATTCCTGCGAAATTCACCACATCACGGCCTGGAAGCATGGTGGCGAGACAAACATGGCCAATCTGGCGGTGCTGTGCAGGTATCACAACCGGGTCAATGATGATGACCCATACCGAAATTGGCGCGGGCGCGTGGCTATGATGCGTGGCACACCCACTTGGGTCTCCCCGCGTGGCCGACCCGCCGCGAACCCGCGCCACCCATTCGGAGCGATGCGTTCACTGTATGGACGGTGATCCCGCGATCTAGCGGGCACCACCGCGCTTGACATCCAGGTGCGAGGTCTCCCGCGAGCCGGTGGCGGTGTGGTCACCCTTACCCGACGTTGCCGGGTCATCGATCCACTCTATGTGGTTACCGTGGGCATCCACTTTCCGACGATTCCCGTGGTCATCATAGTCAACGTGGTACTTCGCTGCGTCGCGTTCAAGCACGCCTGCTTTGATATCGGCACGTTCCTTAATGATCGATGCCACAGCCGTCACGATAAGCACGGCCACGATAATCACGAGCGACAGCACGGTGCTGACCTCAGGCACGTTGACGTTCTGGCCACCGTTGACAAAGGACAGGTTGTTCTCGTGCAGAGCATGAAGCAGCAGCTTCACACCGATGAATCCAAGCACCACCGCAAGGCCGTAGGGCAAGTAAACGAGCTTATCCAGTAGACCGTTGAGCAAGAAGTACAGCTGACGCAACCCCAACAACGCAAAAGCGTTGGCAGTGAACACCAGGAATGCTTCCTGCGTGATGCCGTAGATGGCCGGGATGGAGTCGAAGGCGAACATCACGTCGATAAAGCCAATGGACAGCAGCGCCACGAACAGCGGGGTGACTGCTTTTTTGCCTGCTTCCGTGGCGGAGAACAAACGGTCGCTGTGATACGACTTCGTCACGGGGATGACCTTGCGCAGTGTCTTGACCACGAACATGTCGTTCGGGTCCGGATCTTCCTGGTCAGTAGCCTCGTCGTAGACCAGCTTGATCGCGGTGTACAGCAGGAACGCAGCGAAGATATAGAAGACGTCCGACCAAGCCTCAATGATCACCGCACCGAGCAAGATGAATGCCAAACGGCAGATCAACGCGATCACAATACCGATGAGGAGCACCTTCTGCTGATACGCGCGCGGGATCTTAAACGCGCCCATGATGAGTGCGAATACGAACAAGTTGTCCACACTGAGGGACAGTTCCGTGATGTAGCCCGTGAAGAACTGCACGCCGTGTTCGGCATCCCACAGCCACCACACGATGCCGCCGAAGATGCAAGCCATCGTCATGTAGAACGCTGCCCAGCCACCTGATTCTTTCATGGACGGCTCGTGCGGGGTACGCACGTGGGAGACGAAGTCAAAGATGAAGAAGCCAAGGATCACCGCTGAGGTGATCAGCCAAATAGAAAGGGGCACATGCATGTACGCAACCTCCGGTTGAGATGAAAAAATAACCGGAGGTCTCCCCCACCCTTTCGCATGGTGGGCCGCCTGGACCGGGAACCTCTTAACTGGGTTAGCCGTGTTGACGATCCAAGGCGCTTTTGGGGTACTCCCCTCCAACAGGAAGCAACCCTACTTGATCGCTCCAGCGAGCACACACCCCGACCCGCAGCGCCGACGCTTAGACAGCGAAAGGGTCGTCGTCGGCATCGAGGTTAAGCCGGAGCTCAATCGCGTCAGCGATGTCGGAGACGAATTCTTCACCGTAGCGGTCCGCAACGAACGCTGCGGCCATGTCGGTTCCAGCGGCAACTCCCGACGATGTCCACCGGTCGCGGTCATGCACCCACCGCGCAGAGCGGCGCCACTCAATATTCTCGCCGAAGCTCGTGGCCCAATCGAAAGCTCTCTTGTTGCTCGTCGCAGTGTATCTCTCGAGCAAGCCCGCAACAGCGAGAAGCGCGGATCCCGTGCACACCGACATCAGGATCTGCCGCCCGGCGGCCATCGCCTTCAACTGGGCAAGAAAGTGGTCGTCTTCCACCAGCCGGCGCGTCCCCATGCCACCCGGCACGAACAGCACATCCCCGGTTGCCGAACTGAAGTCGCCGTCGACGCCGAGTCGGACACCTTGAGAACTCGTGACGGAACCACCATCCGCTGAAAGCATTTCCACGTCGAAGTCGTCGACTTTGGACAGCACTTCTACTGGGCCGGCCACATCGAGCAGCTCAACATCGTCGAAAAGAACAACAGAGAACCGGAACCCGGGAGTAGTGCCCATCGGTTAAAACGCGCCCCCGGTCGGGTTGTAGGTCGCCTTCACGGTCTGAGTCTCGTCGTCCGCCGCAGGGGAGTCATCGCCGGCGGGATCACCGGCGGACGAGGCGTCGTCAAGCTCTTGCTGGGCGAGCACTTCCTTGGGGGCCTCGGCAGGGTCAGCACCCTTGATCATCCACAAAATGGTCTCCAGTTCTTCCGGCTTGACCAGAACCTCGCGTGCCTTCGAGCCTTCGGAAGGACCAACGACACCGCGGGACTCCATGAGGTCCATGAGACGACCGGCCTTGGCGAAGCCGATGCGGAGCTTGCGCTGCAGCATCGAGGTGGAACCAAGCTGGGAGGTGACGACGAGCTCGACGGCCTCGAGCAGGTCGTCCATATCCTTCCCGATCTCCTCGTCGATGTCTTTCTTCTCCGGGGCCTTTTCCTCGGTGACACCTTCGGTGTAGTGCGGCTCGCCCTGTTCCTTGACGGCTTCGACGACAGCCTGGATTTCTTCATCGGATACGAACGCACCCTGGAGACGCTGCGGCTTGCCAGCGCCTTGTGGGATAAACAGCGCGTCGCCCATACCGATGAGCTTCTCCGCACCCGCCTGGTCGAGGATGACGCGCGAGTCCGTAAGCGATGAGGTGGCAAACGCCAACCGCGACGGAACGTTCGTCTTAATCAGACCAGTGACAACGTCCACGGACGGGCGCTGTGTTGCCAGAACAAGGTGGATCCCGGCAGCACGCGCCTTCTGGGTGATGCGGACGATGGAGTCCTCGATCTCCTTCGGCGCAGTCATCATAAGGTCCGCCAGCTCGTCGACGACACAGATGATGAGCGGGTACGGACGCACCTCACGCTCCGACCCGGGTGGCGCGGTATATTCGCCAGCGCGGACTTTCGCGTTGTAGTCCTTAATGTGCCGCACGCGCGCGGACTTCATGTCCATATAGCGCTGTTCCATCTCCTCCACCAACCACTGCAACGCGGCGGCAGCCTTCTTCGGCTGGGTGATGATCGGGGTGATCAGATGCGGAATTCCCTCGTACGGCGTGAGCTCCACCATCTTCGGGTCGACCAGGATCAGCCGGACCTCCTCGGGGGTCGCACGCGTGAGCAGTGACACGAGCATCGAGTTCACAAACGCGGACTTACCGGAACCGGTCGAACCAGCTACGAGCAGGTGCGGCATCTTCTGCACCGATGCCGAGACAAAGTCTCCTTCGATGTTCTTGCCCATCCCGATAAGCATCGGGTCGTGGTCACCACGAACATTCGGGGCGTCGAGCACATCACGCAGGCGCACCATTTCGCGGTCGGCGTTCGGGACCTCAATACCCACGGCGGATTTTCCGGGGATCGGGGTGAGCAGCCGGACATTGTCCGTCGCCACAGCGTAAGCCAAGTTGGACTGCAGATTGGTGATCTTGGAGACCTTCACACCGGGGCCCAGCTCAACTTCGTAGCGCGTCACTGTCGGGCCACGGGAGAAGCCGGTCACCTGGGCATCGACGTTGAATTCTTCGAAGACCTCCGTGATCGCCTCAATCATGCGGTCATTGGTCTCAGTACGCTTCTTTGGGGTTTTGCCTGCAATGAGAAGGCTGGTGGGCGGGAGCTTATAGTCGGTTGTGGTCACGGGTACGCGGGCTGAAGGCTTCTCGGCGTCTCCCCCGCCCTTCTCCGAATTCGGCGTTGCCCCAGGCACCGCTGCAGCATCGATTCCAGATCGAGCGATGATCGCCTTGCGCATCTCTTCCCTGGAAGCGGAAACTGCATCGGTTGCGGTCTCCGACACAGATGTAGGACGATCGAGAATCTTCGTCTCAGTGTCCACTTCATCCACGATGGAGGGAGCCACTCCCACCTTCTTGCGGGTGGAGCGTTTCTTTTGGGGTTCCTCGGGGGTGGGGTCCGCGTCGAAAAGCGTGGGCTCATCGACGGGATAGTTGTCCATCGGTGTGCGGCGCCGGGCACGCGGACGGCCTTCCGCGATGGCATCGATGTCATCGTCGGCGTCCGTATAAAGGTCCTCCTCAGGATCGGGGGTATGAGCGCTGCTTGCGATGGAGCCGAACAGTCCACGGATGAAGTCAAAGGATTCGCGCACCGTAATACCGGTGGCCAACAGTGCGGCGTACACGATCACAAGTCCCAGAAGTGGCACGGCGACGAACGGTGTAAAACCAGCGCTGAGCGGCCCACCGATGAACGCGCCGACAGCACCGCCCGCTATACGACGTTCATCCCATTCCGCCGGGGAACCCGCAAGAATATGGATTAAACCGAGCATGCACACCGCGATGATCGTCAGCCCGGCCCCACTGTGCGCACGTTCAGAGGCAGACTCCCCGAGACCGAGCATCAGAGCAATGGCGATGCCTACGAGCACCACCGGCAGCACCAACGCACCAGCACCAATAACCCAGGAGGTGCCACTAGCGATCAGCGCACCAACCGGTCCGGCAACATCCAGCCACACCGATGCACCAAGCACGGCGGCAAGACCAATCAGCACCAAGCCGATCGCGTCCGCACTGGGGGCTCGACGAAGGCTCACATCCTCCTCACTTTCTTCGTATGTGTCGGTTGTGGCGGCGTCATAGCTCTCATCGTTTTCCGCGCGACGACGGCGTCGCTCCTGGACACCAACAGCCTTGAAGGCTCCCGTAATATCGCGCGCGGCGTTACCCATGCCCCGGCCGACAGCACCCACTGCGGAACCAACCCTCTCATCGGGGACATCGGCTGCACGTGAGGAGGAACGGTGGCTGTAGCTACCGCTCGAACGCTTCGTGCGCCCTTTGGGGCCCGTCTGTGAGCGGCCTTTATTGCGGCGTGAGGTACTGGTGGCAGACATGGGGACCACTGTAGTACCTTGCACACCTCAAATCACATATGCCACACCAGCCTAGGTGGGTCTAGATATGACGCTTGACAGCCACAATATCCTCCGGATCTCCACTGACCTCAACCTCGACCTTGTCACGGCCGGTCACCCACAACAGCAGCTCTCCTGGTTCACCGTTCACGCGCACGACACGGGAACCGTCCGCAGCCACTCCTCTCTTTCCTCCGAGCGTCACCGCCGGCACGCGTGGCGGGGTGAGAATCACCGGGACACCCCCACTTGAGAGAGCCAACTTTCCCATCATGACTGCTGCGGACATGAGCTTCTTCTCCACAGACTCGGAGAACTCGCGAGGTTCCAGCGAGCGATCACCACCACGCCGCACATCCTCATGGTGGATGAAGTTCTCCGACACGTTGATCAGCGAATCAAGTGGCTTCACAAACACCGGTGGCCCGGCTGCCCACTCGCGCACCACATCCTCGTAGTTGCGCTGCTTCACCGCCCTCTCAGCAGACGCCGTCACCGATTTCATTGCCGGCACCAGGTAGCCAACTGCCCGGTGGGGCTGGTTCTCCCGGATGTACATATGTGCCGCTAGATCCCGGGTTGTCCACCCTGCGCACAGCGTCGGCGCATCCGGCCCCAATTCCAGGAACAACTGAGCAAGCTTTGCACGTTCAGACTGTTGAAACGTCATGTCGCCCAGAATAACGCGAAGCCCCGCTCCCGAGGGTGGGAACGGGGCTTCAGGCAAGCGCCAAAAAGCGAAACGCTACAGTGATTCGCGCGATGCCTCGACTTCCTCCGTGGGCACAGGAGTGACATCGTCAGCATTCATTGGCACGACCGTGGGCAAAATGACAGGCTCACGCTTGTACTTCTGCTCGATCGTGCGAGAAATGCGGCGACGCAACTGCTGGACCATACGGTACGGGTCGTTCTCGCCCTCGGCGGCGAGGTCGTACATCGTATTCTCCACCAGCTCGACGATGACGGGCTTGACCTCACGGTCATCATCGATAAGGCCCGTGGTGGACACCGTCGGCTTCTCAATGAGGCGACTCGTGCGGTCATCGATCACACAAGTGATGGAGATGACGCCACCGGCAGCCAAATTGGTGCGGTCCGCGAGCACGTCCGGGTCAACGTCACCCATCGTCGTGCCGTCAACGTACAGGTTGCCCACCTGGTATTGGCCAGCGACCTTCACTCGGCCGTCAACCATGTCCACGACAACGCCGTTCTGCGCCAGCACCGTGTTCTCTGGCTTCACGCCAGTAGCGATAGCCAGCTCCTTATTGGCGCGCAGGTGGCGCCACTCGCCGTGTACCGGCATGGCGTTGCGAGGGCGAGCCATGTTGTAGAGGAACAGCAGCTCGCCGGCGTAACCGTGGCCGGAAGCGTGGACATGTGCCTCGTCGTTGGTGATCACGTGCGCGCCGATCTGCGCGAGGTTGTTGATCACAGCGAACACTGCTTCCTCATTGCCCGGGATAAGCGATGAGGACAGGATGATCGTGTCACCGTCACGCACCGTGATCTGGCGGTGCTCACGGCGGGACATGCGCGACAGCGCTGCCATCGGCTCACCCTGCGTACCGGTGGTAATAAGCATGACGCGGTGCGGCGCCATCTTCGCGGCCTCTTCGATAGGAATGATGGTGCCCTTCGGGGCGCGCAGCAGGCTCATCTTCTCCGCTATCTCCATGTTGCGGATCATGGAGCGGCCGTTGAACGCAACCCTGCGGCCGGAAGCCACGGCAGCGTTGACCGCCATCTGCACACGCGACACGTTGGACGCAAAAGACGCGAGAACAACACGCTGTTTAGCGGCCTGCACGATTCGGATGAGGTTCTCCTCAATGCCAGCCTCAGAGGCGGAAATGCCCGGAATGGTGGCATTGGTGGAGTCACACAGGAACAGGTCAATACCTTCGTCGCCGTAGCGGGCAAGCGCCGGCAGATCGGTGGGCTTGTTGTCGTACGGAGTCATGTCGACCTTGACGTCACCGGTCATGCAGACGGTGCCCGCACCAGTCTTGATCACAACGCCTAGGCAGTCCGGGATGGAGTGCCCAACGTGGAAGAAGCGCACGTTGTACGGGCCGACGGTAATCTCCGACTTTTCGTTGACCTCGTGCAGCTTCGGGCGCTGGCGGTGCTCCTTGGTCTTCGCCGCGATGAGCGCGTTAGTGAACTTCGCGGAGTAAATCGGGATGTCTGGGCGCAGCTTAAGCAGCCACGGGATTGCGCCAATGTGGTCCTCGTGCCCGTGCGTAACGACGAGCCCGTCGACCTTATCCAACTTATTCTCAATCGGACCGAAGTCCGGCAGGATGAGGTCCACGCCCGGCTCATCAGAGGACGGGAACAGAACACCACAGTCCACGATGAGCAGACGACCGTTGTACTCAAACACGGTCATGTTGCGGCCAATCTCAGAGATGCCACCAAGAGCGTAAATACGCAACGCGCCATTCGTAGGCTTCTGCGGTTCCGGCAAACGCTTGGTCAAGTCCGCGCCCTGCATGCCCCTCACTGGGTTGCGGCGATTGTCCCCGCCGCGTCCGCGACCACGGCCCCGGCCACGACCACGGTTGCGGTTTCCACCACCGTTGTTACCCCCGTGGCCACGGTTATTATTGCCACCTTTACCGTTGTTACTGCCATTGCCACCGTCGTTACGGCTTTCCTGCGGTTGGGTGTCAGCGGTTTGGAACACCGGCTGCTGGTCGCTCGTCTCCGGCGGGCCCGCCTTACGGGTCACCTTGCGCGAGCGGTTACGGGTTTCGTTCATACTTAAAGGACTCCAGCCTTTTCCATGTCATGGCGGAGCGCCTCCAGCTGCGTTTCGTCGGGTGCGACGATGGGCAGGCGGGGGTCTCCGACCTCAATGCCCTGCAGGCGCAGGGCGGCTTTTGCAAATGTCACTCCACCGAGCACGGCTTGCTGTCCAGCGAGCACGCACATGGTGGTGGCGTTGATTTCCCGCGCGCGGGCGAGGTCGCCTTCCTCGAAGCTTGTAACCATTTCTCTCATAAGACCTGGGGCTGCGTGGGCAACAACGGAGATAACTCCGGTTGCGCCGACGGAGAACCACGGCAGGTTGAGAACGTCATCGCCAGAGTACCAGGCCAACCCGGTGTCATTGATAATCGTGGTGGCTTCTAGCAGGTCACCTTTGGCGTCTTTGACAGCTTTGATGGTGGGCAGTTCTGCCAGGGCGCGAAGTGTTGCGCCGGCGATGGGGATAGCAGAGCGTCCTGGGATGTCGTAGAGACAAACGGGCAGATCGGTGGCCTGGGCAACAGCAGTGAAGTGCGCAAGCAGTCCCGCCTGAGAGGGCTTGGAGTAGTACGGAGTGACGACGAGGAGGGAGTCAGCACCAGCATCACGAGAAGCTTGCGCCAAAGCTATCGACGTCCGCGTGTCATTCGTTCCTGCCCCCGCCATGATCTTCACGCGGTCCCCCAATTCAGAGCGCACCGCCTTGATCAGTTCGATTTTCTCCTCGGGGCTCGTTGTTGGGGATTCACCCGTGGTGCCACCAAGGATGAGGGAATCGACACCATTGTCTACCAGGTGGACAGCCAACTTTCGTGCAGCGGCGAGATCCAACTCGCCGCTTGTGTCAAACGGGGTGACCATGGCGACGCCGATGGTTCCGAACTCATCTGCACCAGTTTGTGCTTTCGTTGAAATGCCCATGGGTACATAGGGTACATTCTTTGTCCCGCCCATCGGCCACCGGCGGGGTTCAATAGAACTATCCGACGTAGGGGCTTGTGGCCATAACGCTTCCGTCTGCAAGGGTGCTGATGAGGAAGTCGTCGAAAAGCGAAGGCGCCTGTTTCTTCAATACCTCAAGAATGGCGATGGCGAGTTCACGAATTTCTACATCCGCATGTTCGCTGGCGCGCGCGGCGATGAAGTCGCGCCATGCGCGGTAGTTGCCAGTGACCACGAAACGCGTTTCGGTGGCGTTGGGCAGGATGGCGCGGGCAGCTTGGCGCGCCTTTTTCTTGCGCAGTAGCGCGTTGGGTTCGTCGTCGAGGTTACTTTCGAGTGCGCCGAGGAGTTCCTCGTAGACAAAGCGTGTCTCATCGACTGCGGCGAGGAAGATATGGCGCAGATCCTCGTCTTCCGCAATCGCGTCGGGGATGACCACGCTGGCTTCGCGCGCGGGCACAAAACGCTGGGAGAGCTGGGAGAAAGACAGGTGGCGGTGTCGCAGTAGCTCATTTCCCGCCGCACGGGAGAGGCCACGGATGTACAACGTTGCGGTGGCATGCTCCAGCAGTGCATCGTGCCCAACCTCGAGGATGTGACGCAGGTAGGCCCCGTTGGCAGCGGTGTGCGGGTTGGGTTTGTTGAAGGTTTCGTAGCAGGCTCGCCCCGCAAATTCGACGAGCGCCTCCGCGTCGGTGGAGTCCGGGTCTTGCTCCCAGTCCACGTCGGCAGGGGCTGCGAAGGAGGTGGCGGCGATGAGTTGAACGTGAAGATTTTTACTCTGTGACATTTACAGGCCCAGGTAGGAGTCGAGGCCGATGGTTAGGCCGGGGTGGTCCGCAACGCCACGCACACCGGTGAGCACGCCGGGCACGAATGAGTCGCGGCCGTAGGAATCTTGGCGGATGGTCAGCGTTTGGTCGGTGGTGCCGAAGATGATGTCTTCGTGCGCAACCATGCCCTGCATGCGTACTGCGTGCACCTTCACACCGTCGACGTCAGCGCCGCGGGAGCCATCGAGGGCTTGCTCGGTCGCATCGGGCATTGGACCCATCTTTGCTTCAGCGCGCGCCTTCGCAATCCCCTGCGCCGTCTTCTGTGCCGTGCCAGATGGCGCATCCAGCTTGTTCGGATGGTGGTATTCAACAACTTCAGCGGAGTCGAAGAACGGGGCGGCCTGGCGGGCAAAGGCCATGGCCAGCACCGCGGAGATGGCAAAGTTCGGGGCAATGAGGACACCCACGCTCTCGTTGGCAGCGCACCAGTCGCGCACCTGCTGGTAGCGCTCCTCGTCAAAGCCAGTCGTGCCAACAACGGCGTGGATGCCGTTGTTAATACAGAACTCCAGGTTGCCCATCACGGCGCTCGGGGTGGTGAAGTCAACGATGACCTGAGCACCGCTTTCTACCAAAACGTCGAGGGAATCACCGGAATCCACCTCCGCGACCAATTCCAGGTCAGCGGCGGCATTGACCCCTGCCACAACCGCTGACCCCACGCGCCCTTTTGCTCCGAGAACTCCCACTTTGATGGCCATGGCTGTCAACCCCTTGAGATCTTGTGATTCTTCGTTTTATTCTGCTCCGCCCCACTCTATCGCCTGCACCCGGAAGCGATAGCTCCGCCTTGCCTCCGACGGGGGATGAGATTGTCCGATAAACTACAACATATGAAACACCAGTCACACGCGTTAACACTCGCTCTCCTGACGGTCAGCGCCTTGGGCATGGCCGCGTGCTCGCCTTCGGAAGGCATTTCAGAGCCAAACGGAAACCCCTCCCCTTCCACTACAACTGACACCAAGACAGTCGTTGCGTCCACGATCGACAACCAGGACGTGCCCGGGGATTATTCCACAGAACCCACGGGAACCTTCACGGGCTCGAACATGCCGGAGCTGCGCACCGCTGATATCCGCTCAGGTTCCCACGAAGGCTATGACCGCGTTGTCTTCGAATTCGAGGGCGATGGCACGCCAGAGTTTCTTGCGGGCTACTCCGGTGAACCTCTTCAGCAGGCCTCCGGCCTTCCGGTGGAGGTCCCGGGTGAGGCAGCCCTGGAGATCACCATCCACGGCACTTCCCTTGACCAAACCCCGGACGCCAAGTACGCCGGCAAAACCACCCTTGGGCTTGCCTCCGGCAACATCGAGGACGTGACTAATAGTGGCACCTTCGAGGGTGTTTCCCAGTACTTCATAGGGCTGGACAAACAGCGCCCGTACAAAGTGACAGTGTTGGAAAACCCGACGCGTGTCGTCGTGGACATTCAGAAGTAGGCTCCCGATCATGTTCCACGCCCGCCATGTAGCTGTGGTGTGTAGTACGTTGTTCGCGGCCATGTCGCTAGGCGCATGCTCACAGCTGCAAGAACCTGACGAAGCAGTGATGACACTGCGCGAATCAGCTCCCCCGAACACCATCACCACAACGGTAGAAACAACGGAGGAAGCCGCCCCCGAGCCACCGGTCGCGCACGGTTTTGGCACCGACCGCGTGGAAATTAAGGATCACCGAGACGGCTCCTACAAAGTCACCGGTGTCCGCATCGGCGCGCACGACACCTTTGATCGCCTTGTCTTCGACATCGGCGGCACTGGCACACCGTGGATCTTTGCGCAGTACGACGATCACCCCAACCAACAAGGATCTGGCTTCGATGTTCACGTCAACGGTGGCGCCGCACTCCTCGTACTCGTGCGCGGAGTGAATGATCCCTATGAAGCCCCACAAGGCTCAGACGGGCACGCCCCGAGTATCACCGACGTTGTCTACCAAGGCTGGGATGAAGGCGATTCCAGGTGGTACATCGGCGTGGACAAGAAACGCCCCTTCAAGGTTGAAGTGATTGAAAACCCGACGCGCGTGGTCGTGGACTTCCAAAAGTAACGCACAACAAGGCCCCGGCTAGTTCAGTTCACAGTGAACTAGCCGGGGCTTCGTCGATAAGCAGGAGCTTAGTCTTCGACTGGGACGAGCGAGATCTTGCCGCGGTTATCGATGTCCGCGATCTCAACCTCGATCTTGTCGCCAACGTTGACTACATCCTCCACATTCTCAATACGCTTGTTGCCACCAAGCTTGGAAATGTGCACCAGGCCATCACGACCCGGCGTGAGGGACACGAACGCACCAAAAGCAACCGTCTTCACAACAGTGCCCAGGTAACGCTCCCCCACCTTCGGCTGCTGCGGGTTCGCAATCGAGTTGATCTGCTCAATCGCAGCGTCTGCACCTTCACCCGTGGCAGCGGCAACGTAGATGGTGCCGTCATCCTCGATGGAGATGTCAGCGCCCGTCTCCTCCGTGATCTGGTTGATGGTCTTGCCCTTCGGGCCGATCACCTCACCGATCTTGGACACAGGCACGTGCACGGTGGTGATCTTCGGGGCCAGCGGGCTCATCTCATCCGGGCCCTCGATGATCTCAGCCATCGTGTCCAGGATGGTCCCGCGGGCTTCCTTGGCTTGGGTGAGCGCGTTAGCCAGAACGTCGGACGGGATGCCGTCAAGCTTGGTGTCCAGCTGCAGGGCGGTGATGAAATCCGGGGTGCCGGCAACCTTGAAGTCCATGTCGCCGAATGCATCCTCAGCACCGAGGATGTCGGTCAGCGCAACGTATTTGGTCTCACCGTCAACCTCACCGGAAACAAGGCCCATGGCGATACCAGCAACCGGCGCAGCCAGTGGCACACCAGCGTTGTAGAGCGACAGCGTCGATGCACACACAGAACCCATGGAGGTCGAACCGTTGGAGCCCAGCGCCTCAGAGACCTGCCGGATCGTGTACGGGAACTCCTCCTTGGACGGAATCACTGGCACGAGGGCACGCTCAGCCAGCGCGCCGTGGCCGATCTCGCGGCGCTTCGGCGAACCAACGCGACCGGTCTCACCGGTGGAGTACGGCGGGAAGTTGTAGTGGTGGATGTAGTGCTTGGAGGTCTCCGGGTGGAGTGCGTCTAGGTGCTGCTCCATCTTCAACATGTCCAAGGTGGTCACGCCGAGAATCTGGGTTTCACCACGCTCGAACAGAGCGGAGCCGTGGGCACGCGGAATCAGTTCCACTTCGACGCCGAGGTCGCGGATGTCGGTGACCCCACGGCCGTCGATACGGAAGCCCTCGGTGAGGATCTTCTCGCGCACGATTTGTTTCATCAGCGCGTTGTAGGCGGCACGGATCTGCTTGGATGCGTCCTCAGCGGTGAAGGAGGACAGCAGGTTCTCCTCAATCTCCTCCATGTACTCATTGGTCGCGTCATCGCGCTCAGCCTTACCCGCGATGGTGAGCAGCTTGGCCAGCTTCTTGGAGGCCTTCTTCTCCACAGCGTCAAAGACCTCATCGCTGTATGCCGGGAAGAGAGGGAATTCCTGCGCTTCCTTCGCGGTCTTCTCAGCCAGAACATTCTGCGCCTCGCACAAGGTCTTGATGTAGGGCTTCGCCGCCTCCAGCCCCTCGGCGACGGTCGCTTCCGTCGGTGCTGGCGCGCCGTCAGCCACCAGCTTCATCACGTTCACGCCCGCGCCGGCTTCCACCATCATGATGGCAACGTCCTGGACCTTGCGGCGACCTTTTCGCTTCTCGACGATGCGGCCGGCCACGACCATTTCGAACACAGCCTTCTCGTGCTGCTCGTGGTTCGGGAACGCGACCCACTGGCCCTTTGGATGTCTGTCATCAGCGATGAGCGCCATGCGCACGCCACCAACAGCGCCAGATACCGGCAGACCAGACAGCTGCGTTGCAGCCGATGCGCCGTTGATAGCTACAACGTCGTAGTACTCCTCTGGGTCCCAGCTCATCACAGTGATGACAACCTGGACCTCATTACGCAGGCCCTTGACAAAGGTCGGGCGCAGCGGACGGTCAATCAGGCGGCAGGCCAGAATCGCCTGCGTGGACGGGCGGCCTTCACGGCGGAAGAACGAGCCCGGAATCTTTCCAGCGGCGTACATGCGCTCTTCCACGTCAACGGTGAGTGGGAAGAAGTCAAAGCCTTCGCGTGGCTGGTTGGATGCGGTAGTGGTGGCCAGCAGCATTGTGTCGTCGTCGAGGTAGGTGGTCACCGAGCCGTCAGCCTGGCGCGCAAGCTGTCCGGTTTCAAACCGGACGGTACGGGTGCCAAAGTCGCCGTTGTCCAGAATGGCAGTTGCTTCGGTCAGGCCGAATTCCTCATCAATGTGGAATTCAACGGAGTTGTCCGGGGTGTGCTTTGTGTTCTTGCTCAACAGATCCCTTTCATGGGTTCGTGGCGGTCGTCGGTGCCGCCGAGGTGAATCTTTTGGTTGCACCCAGGCACACTACCAGCTAGCCACGTAAAACACCGTATGCGCGCGAAAAACGGCCGCCAAACGATGACGGCCGTTGTTCGTGCTGGAAGAAAAGCTTTTTGCTTATCGGCGCAGCCCCAGACGCGAAATCAGCTCACGGTAACGCTCAACGTTATTCTCGCGCAGGTACTTCAGCAGACCGCGGCGACGACCAACGAGCAGCAGCAAACCACGACGGGAGTGGTGATCGTGCTTGTGGTCCTTGAGGTGCTCGGTGAGGTTATTGATGCGCTCGGTGAGCAGGGCAACCTGAGCCTCCGGGGAACCAGTGTCGGTCTCATGCAGGCCGTATTCCTTGAGGATCTCGGCCTTCTTCTCAGTGGTCAAAGCCATGGAAAGTGTTCTCCTTGGTTATTTCAGTTCGCATTCATCGGAAAGTCAGTGGCGGGGACTGCTGCGAACCACAGTCACGCGTTGCCGCTACCGAATTGGAAAGAGTACCGCACCGCGGGCGGAAACTGTTAATCCCGCTAGCTCTTCTCAGCCAGGCCGGTGAGGCGGCGCATGAATTCATCAAGGAAGCGCTGCTTGTCCACTGCGACGGCAACCTTGGCTGTCTTCGTCTCGTCATTGAGCCGAGTTTCATCACCGATGGTGCGTCCGCGGGTCTCCCCCTCGGTGTCGACCTTGAGGTTAATGTCCAATGTGGCCACTAGTGTCGGGTCAATGGCCACACCAACAGCCAGCGGGTCGTGCAGACCGCAGCCACCCAGATGTGGCGCGGTGGTGTCATAGGCACCGATGTAGTAATTCGTGGCTGCTGCGAGGAAGTCACCGCCCGGAGTGCCCAGCGCTTCCCACTGAGCCGTTTCATTGGTGGTCAGAAGAGTCTGCAGTGTGACATCCAAACCGATCATCGTGATGTCTTTCATGCTGCGGAAGATCGCGTCGGTTGCCTCCGGGTCCTGGTTGACGTTGGCCTCAGCCCACGGCGACACGTTGCCGGGGACGGTGAGCGCACCACCCATCATGACGATGTGGGCTTTCTCCGCAAATGTCTTGCTCACCTTTGCTGCAGCAGCAATGGTGGTAGATGGACCGGTGGGAACAATGACGAGCTCATCGCCGTACTTCTCCACCGATTCCACGAGGAAGTCCACCGCGGACTTCGGCTCCACCCGGCGCGCGGGCTCCGGTAGCTCTGCTTCGCCGATGCCGTTCTTGCCGTGGATGAACTCGGAGATCTCCAGCACCTCAAAGGACTCTTTCGCGCTGGCATGGCCAGGGCCAGCAAACACTGGGACGTCAGTGCGGCCAAAGAGTTCAAGGATGGCCAGGGTGTTGCGCACACCAGTTTCCACAAGCACGTTGCCATACGTGCCCGTCACACCGATGAGGTCTACTTCCTCCGAGCCCAGTGCGTAGGCGAGAGCGAGGGCATCATCGATGCCGGTATCTAGGTCCAGAATCATTTTGCGGGTCATGGGCCCCAGCCTATCCGGTGAACCTCTAAGCGCGCTCAAGCAGGGTGCGCACGGTTGCCACGTCGCGCGCCATGTTCTCCAGCAATTCATCGACGGAATCAAACTTCACCATGTCGCGCACCTTCGCAATGAATTCCACGCGCGCGAGCCGCCCGTACAGATCTGCGTCGCGGTCAAGTACGAAGGACTCCACGCTACGGCGCGCATCACCAAAAGTGGGGTTCGTGCCCACGGAGATCGCCGCCGGATAACAGACCTCTAATTCCATGTCCCCGTCGATGGGGCCGGTTCCCTCTTCCGGCAGCACGGTGAACCAGCCGGCATACACGCCATCCCCCGGCACGGCTTCGTTATCGCCAACGTATTGGTTCGCGGTCGGGTAACCCAATTCGCGGCCACCGCGTCCGGCGCCGCGCTCCACACGTGCGGTCACAGAGAACGCACGGCCAAGAAACTCAGAGGCTTGGCCCACTTCACCTTCGGCGAGAGCGTGTCGGATGGAGGTGGAGCAGACGCGGGAGGAGCCGTCAAAAAGCAACGGAACAATGTCCACGTCGACGCCGTATTTTTCGCCGAGCTCCTGCATCGTGCGCGCCGTGCCCAACCCACCCGCGCCGAAGGTGAAGTTCTCCCCCACGACGACGCGGGAAGCATGGAGCTTATCGACGATCACCTGCACAAAATAGTCCTCCGGGCTCTCCCCCGCGAGCTCTTTGGTGAAGTCAATGACCAGCATGTAATCAACGCCGAGCGACTCAATGAGACGGGCGCGCTCCGTCAACGGCATGAGCACATCGGGTGTGTGCTCGGGCGCGAAGACAGCAACTGGGTGCGGGTCGAAGGTCATCAACACACTCGGCGCACCGGCTTCGCGGGCGCGATCCACCGCATGCCCGATGAGCTTCTGGTGTCCGCGGTGCACCCCGTCGAAGACCCCGATGGTGACCACCGGTCCATTCAGACCGGCGGGAACCTCAGCGAGCCCTGACAAAATATCCACTCGCGACAGCGTAGTGCATAGGGTTAGTGCTATGAACCTTGGCCAAAACCCTGACCCTCTGTCCACCTCCGGCATCGTCGTGGTGGATAAACCGGCTGGCATGACCAGCCATGATGTTGTGGCACGTTTGCGGCGCTTTTTTGGAACCCGCAAGGTAGGGCACGCCGGCACGCTCGACCCAATGGCCACCGGTGTCCTTGTTGCCGGCATTGAGCGCGGCACGAAGCTGCTGGCTCACCTCGTGGCCGATGACAAGGTGTACTCCACCACCATCCGCTTGGGCGCTTCCACCACGACGGATGATGCGGAGGGCGACATCGTCTCGCAGACGGACGCTTCCGCGCTCACCGATGAGGCGATCATGGCCAAAGTCGCCGCGCTAACCGGGGACATCATGCAGGTGCCATCCAAGGTTTCCGCCATCAAGATCGACGGCAAGCGCGCTCACGAGCTCGTGCGCGAAGGCAAAGAAGTGGTCATCCCGGCTCGACCGGTGACGGTGTTTAGCTTCGACGTGTCGCAGATTCGCCACGAAGGTTCTTTCGTCGACGTGGATGCGCGCGTGCATTGCTCTTCGGGCACCTACATCCGATCGCTGGCACGCGATATGGGTGAGGCGCTTGGGGTGGGTGGACACTTGACCGCGTTGCGTCGTGAAGCATCTGGGCCCTTCACTCTCGCTCATGCGCGCACGCTGGAATCCTTGGAGGCCACCCCGCAGCTGTCCCTCACGCTCGATGAAGCACTGACCACCGCGTGGCCTGTTCTGGAAGTAACCACGGATGAGTACGCGGCGCTCGCAATGGGCAAATGGCTCGAGCCTCGCAGCCTAAAGGGCGTGCACGCCGCAGTCGGCCCAGATGGCCGTGCGGTCGCTTTGGTCAAAGAAAAGGGCTCTCGCTTATCGACGATCTTCGTCGCCCGCCCCTCCACCCTCTAGGGTTCTACCTCACCACGAACGTGCTCGCGCACACGTAGCCACCTCGGACCACCCAACGCCCCTCGATGAACGGCACTGGCGTCGGGCGTTTCAAGATATAGGCGATGAATGTACCGTCCTCGCGGATATCAATCTCCGCGTCCTCGAAGCCGAGCCAGCGCAAGGTCATGGGGAACCAGGCCTTGTACGTCGCTTCCTTCGCACAGAACAACAGGCGGTCAGCCCAACCGTGGCCAGCGGCTTTTTGGCTGTCTACCCATTCGCGTTCCTGGGGCCGGGCGATCTCCCCCAACACGCCGTCCGGCAGGGGCTCCGCCGGTTCAGCGTCAATGCCCACGGTCCGCAGCGTCTTCGTCGGCGCCGCCACCGCGATGCGCAAACCTTCCGTGTGAGTGAGGGAACCGGTGTAGCCTTCCGGCCACAACGGCATCCCCTTCTCCCCACGCAGAATCGCATGGACCGAATCCACACCCAGCTCTCGCAAAGCCTCGTGGGCGCACCACCGCGCGTCACCGAATTCCCCCTTCCGGGAATCCACAGCACGACTAACCACGATGCGCTCTTCAGGGTGAAGTTCGTTGTAATTGCTTAGGTCCGTGTCACCATTGGCCCGGTCGGTATACATGTACACCACGCGAGCCGGTTCGGGGAACAGGTCACGGTCAATCACTGCTCCACCTCCATCACCGGGTACGGCCACTGCGGCACGCTGCCGCGCCGACGCCACTCATCCGGGTACCCCAAAGACACCTCAATGTGGTCCACCCCGTCATACGTTTCCACCCCAGGCATGTGCAGGTGCCCGTAAATGACCGCACGGGCGTTGTAGCGCTTCGCCCACCCCCGGGTATGCCGGGTGCCGCACCACAGGGCAATCTCACGCCACAACATCTTGTCCGTCGGCTCTTGGATGAGCGGCCAGTGGTTGACCAAGATGGTCTCCCCCTCCACTCGGGAAAGCCTCCTGGTGGTGTACGCCAAGCGGTCCCAGCACCACGCACGAATATCTACGAAGGGAGCAATGGCCACCTCATCCGTAAGCACGATCTCACGTGCCCGCGCGGACGCGAGCGCTTCCTCCACGCTCATCATCGGCCCGCGGAAAGAGTAGTCATACAAGGTGAACAGCGGTGCGATGGTCACACCCGCAAACACCGGATACGGGTCTTCCGGAGTAATCACCCCGATCGTGCGCAGCTCGTCCACCAGGTGCTCGTACTTCTCACGCCCCGTATACCGGTCAGTGCCACGACAGAAAAGTTCGTGGTTGCCCGGTACCCACATGACCGTGTGGAAACGATCCACGAACTGTTGCATCACCTGAACGATCAATTCAGTGCGTTCCGCCACGTCACCAGCAACAATGAGCCAGTCCGAGGGATCATTCGGCTGGATCTCCTCCAACCGCGGCTGGTTCGCCTTCACCGCCGCATGCAAATCGGAAACCGCCCACAAGGTGGTGGTCCGCTTTTTGTTGGGCTGCACAGTCATCGTGCTTATGTTCCTACCACTGTGCGCGCCCAGCGCATGGATTTGAACCGCCAGACCACGCCGACCAATCGCAGCGCAATCATCGCGGCCAAACCACACCAGATGCCAGTGAGTCCCGTGCCAGCCCAGTAAGCAACAGCGATACCTGGCAGAAAACCGAAGACCACCGAGGCCACCGTGAGTGTACGCAGGAAAGCGGCATCGCTGGCGCCCAGCAACACTCCGTCGAGTGCAAAAAGCACACCCCCGGCCACGATCATGGCAATGAGCACCCACCACGGCACCACCATCGCATCCAGCACCGCCTCCTCGGAGGTGAAGATACGACGGATAATCGGACCACCAAGTGCGAAGACCGCCGCCAAGATCAGCGCGAAGCCCGCGGAGAGCCTCACCACCTGGCGCCCCACGTCACGCGCGGTATCCACCCGGCCGGTGCCCAACGCAGCGCCAGTGAGGGTTTGTGCGGCAATAGCCAGGGAATCAAGCACTAATGTGAGGAAATTCCACAGTTGCAGCATGATCTGGTGTGCCGCGAGCGCAGCCACCCCGACACGCCCTGCCACCGCCGCGGCGGAGACAAACGCCACCTGGAATGACAACGAACGCACGATCAAATCACGCCCCAAGACGAGCTGCTCTTTGATCACACGCCACTGGGGCTTCCACGGTCCCTCGTGTGCACGTTTCAGCGCCACGATGAACCCGGACGCGGTCAGCCCCATCCCAATAATGTTGGCCACCGCCGAACCCACCAGTCCGAAGCGGGCTACAAGGAACGGCAAAGCAATAGCGCCCGGGATCAGCCCACACAACGTGAACACGAACGGCAGCCTGGTGTTCTGGATCCCTCGCAACCAGCCGTTACCCGCCATGATGATCAGGGTGAGCGGGATGGCAAAAGCGGCAGTACGCATCCACCACACCGCCTGCCCAGCTGCCGCGGAATCATTGGTGAGAAACAGTGCAATCGACCGGGTAAAGATCCATACCAATATGGACAGCAGTGCACCCACGCCGAGAGCGACCCAGGTGGCCTGCACACCCTCAGCAATTGCTTGGTCTTTCTTGCCCGCCCCATAAAAGCGTGCAGAGCGCGCTGTCGTCCCATAGGACAAAAAGGTCAGTTGCGTCGTCACCGTGGATTGAACCGTGGCGCCAGCTGCCAACGCCGCCAATTCCACCGCACCCAAACGACCAATCACAGCCGTATCAAGCAGCAGGTACAGCGGGTTCGCGGCGAGCACCCCTAGGGCAGGAAGAGCGAGTGCAAGCACCCGCCGTGCGGTCACATCCGTCACGGAAGCTCCGAAACAGACTGCTGCAACGCATCAATCGCAGCGTCCACAGCACCCGCAACGGAATAACCCGCAGCCGGGACGTGTCCGCCACCGCCGTGCATCGCCGCCACATCCGCAACATTGACCACGCTCGAACGCAGGGACACAGACCAATAACCCGGGTGAATTTCCTTGAATACCACGCCGATATCACTACCGGTCAACGCGCGAGAGTACTCAATGATGGCTTCGATCGCAGTTTGGTTCATGTGGCGGAGATGCACATCGTCGATAGCAAGCACGGAGATGGTGTAGCGCCCCGCCACACGAGTTTCCATGCCCGCCATGACATCCCCCATGAGCTTCAAATCATCCGCCGACACCGCATCCATAAGGTCCATCGCGGCAGCGCGGGTATCCACGCCGTGCTCCATCAACTCAGCGGCGAGAATGTGCATGCGGGAAGTCCCCCACCGGAAGCTTCCCGTATCCGTGACCAGACCCGCATACAGGCAGTACGCAATATCCGGGGTGAGTGCAACACCCATGTGGGCGAGCAGCTCACGGATAATCACCGTCGTCGACTCAGACGGCAACACCAAATTCATCGCGCCATAACCAGGATTCGACGCATGGTGGTCAATCACCACAACGCGCTCCGGGTTGCCCGCCAGCTCATCGTGGTACATGCCGGTGCGGTCCAATGACGCGCAGTCCGTGGTCACCACCACGCCAGAAGGAGGCAGCGGCTCCCCCAACGCTACCGATGCCACGCCCGGCACCGTCCTGATGTTTTCAGGAAGCTCCTCTTTCTGCCCGATGTACACCGTGGACGGCACGCCAAGAGAAGCAAGCCCATGTTTCAGGCCAAGGGCCGACCCTACCGCATCCGCATCCGGCCGAATGTGGGTGACAATGTGCACCTCATCTGCGGTACTCAGCTTCGCGGCCACGCCGGCAAAGTCCCCCTCACCGGGGCCAAACAAAGCCGGATACTCGGCGTGAATGTCACCGGCCATTTATTCGTCCTTCGTCTTATACGGGTCCGCCTCCCCCGCTGGGGTGGCGTTCTTTTTCAACTCAGCCAGCTCCTCATCACGCGCACGGGCACGTGCCAGCAGCTCCTCCATACGTGCAGATGCTTCCGGCACAGTATCCAACTCAAAAGCCAGCGTCGGAGTGAAACGCACCCCCAACTCGTCGCCGACAATCTTGCGCAGCTGACCGCGAGCACGGTGAAGGGCCTCAGCGGCCTGCTCATAATCCGGCGCATCATCAATATTCGCGCCGCGCACCGTGTAAAACACAGTCGCATCATGCAGATCGCCGGTCACTCGGACATCAGTGACGGTGACCAACTCCAAGCGGCGGTCTTTGATCTGGCGCTCAATGGCGCTTGCCACAATCGTCTGGATCCTCTTAGCCAGCCGTTGTGCACGCGTGTTGTCAGCCATAGCGTCACTCCTTTGATGTCAGTAGCAGAACAGGGTTTTAAGTCTACAGGGCTAAAGAAATCGTCGATAAGCACATGCTTATCGACGATCCCCTCTCAACCCACGCCTACGTCCTTGGTACCTCAACCATCTCGTAGACCTGAATTTCATCGCCCACCTGAATATCCGGGTAGGACAGGACCATACCGCACTCGTAGCCCTTGGCCACTTCGGTGACATCGTCCTTCTCCCGGCGCAGGGAGGTGATGGTTGCGTCCGGCGTAATCACGTTGCCATCGCGCACAAGGCGCAACTTGGCACCACGCTTGACGCTGCCGGTGGTGACCATACAACCAGCGATAAGACCCACAGCGGACGCCTTGAAGATCTGGCGGATCTCCGCGGTGCCCAGGTCACGCTCCTCATAGATCGGCTTGAGCATGCCCTTGAGAGCAGCCTCCACATCCTCGATGACCTGGTAGATCACCGAGTAGTAGCGGATCTCCACGCCCTCCTCGTTGGCTTCCTCCGTGGCCTTGCCCTCAGAGCGAACGTTGAACGCCACGATGACAGCATCCGACGCCGCAGCGAGAGAGACGTTGGTCTGCGTGACCGCACCAACGCCACGGTCGATGATGTTCACATCCACCTCGTCGTCGACCTCGATCTTGAGCAGCGCTTCCTCCAGAGCTTCCACCGAACCGGCATTGTCGCCCTTGAGAATGAGGTTGAGCGTGTTCGTCTCCTTGAGCGCCTGATCCAGGTTCTCCAGAGAAACGCGCTTCTTCTTGCGGGCCTGCATGGCGGCACGCTGACGAGCATCACGCTGTGCCGCGATCTGGCGCGCAACGCGATCGTCCTCAACCACGAGCAAGTTGTCACCAGGACCAGGCACACCGTTGAGACCTTGGACCTGGACCGGGCAGGACGGGCCTGCCTCCTCCACGTCGTGGCCCCACTCGTCGACCATGCGGCGGACACGGCCGAAGTTGCCGCCCACAACAATGGAATCGCCGACGCGGAGAGTACCGCGCTGAACAATCACGGTGGACACCGGACCACGGCCACGGTCCAGGTGTGCCTCAATGGACAGACCCTGCGCATCCATGTCTGGGTTCGCCGTGAGCTCCAAGGACGCATCCGCGGTGAGCAATACCGCCTCCAGTAGCTCATCGATACCGGTGCCGTTCTTCGCGGAGATGTCAATGAACATCGTGTCACCGCCGTACTCCTCCGGCACCAGCTCGTACTCGGTGAGCTGGCCACGGATCTTGTCCGGCTGTGCCTCAGGCTTATCCACCTTGTTCACTGCAACCACGATGGGCAAGTCAGCTGCCTTGGCGTGGTTGATGGCCTCCACGGTCTGCGGCATCACACCGTCATCAGCAGCAACGACGAGGATGGCCAAGTCCGTGGACTTCGCACCACGGGCACGCATCGCAGTAAAGGCCTCGTGCCCCGGGGTATCAAGGAAAGTGATCTTGCGGTGCTCACCATCAAGAGTGACCTCGGTCTGGTACGCACCAATGCCCTGGGTAATGCCACCAGCTTCACCGCGGCCAACGTTGGCGTTACGGATGGAGTCCAACAGGCGGGTCTTACCGTGGTCAACGTGACCCATGACGGACACAACAGGCGGACGCTGCTCAAGCGCCTCTTCGCCGCCTTCATCTTCACCGAACTGCAGGTCGAAGGATTCAAGCAGCTCACGGTCCTCATCCTCAGGAGAGACGATCTGAACTTCGTAGTTGATCTCCGCACCCAGCAGCTGCAGGGTGTCTTCGGAGACGGACTGCGTCGCCGTCACCATCTCACCGAGGTTGAACAGCGCCTGGACGAGGTTAGATGCCTCGGTACCGATCTTCTCTGCCAAGTCAGACAAGGTTGCTCCCTGGCGCAGGCGAACGGTTTTACCGCCACCGTCGGGCAGGCGAACGCCACCAACGACGTTCGGTGCGTGCATCTCCTCGTACTCATTACGCTTCTGGCGCTTGGACTTGCGTCCCCGACCAGGTGCTCCACCTGGGCGGCCGAAAGCACCGGCGGTGCCACCACGGCGGCCACCGCGACCACGGAACCCACCACCGGGACCACCAAAACCACCAGGTCCACCGTGGCCACGTCCGCGACCACCACCGGGGCCACCCTGACCGCGACCACGACCACCACTGCGGGTGGCAGCACGCGATGGCATCTGACCAGGGCTTGGCGCATTTGCCATATCTGCCGGGCTCGGCGCGCCTGAACGCGGTGCACCGGAGCCACGCTGACCCTGACCGCCACCGGAACGACGCTGACCGCCACCAGCACCTGCCCCGCCACCGCGGTTTCCACCGGGACGCGGCTGCGGGCGCGGACCACCAGTATTAGACGAGAACGGGTTGTTGGCCACACGCG
>NZ_VXKH01000016.1 GCF_008693065.1 Corynebacterium tuscaniense
TGTTTTCGTAGAGGGCCACAGCATCACGTTTGAACTGTTCGGAGTACCTAGGCATGGTGGTAGATTACCTTTCTTCTCAACCCAACTGGGCTGGATATCAGGTGTCTACCTAACGGGGGTCAGGTCCCGGACCACTCTTCGGGCAACTCGACAGAGATGCGTCTCCCTTGGGCACGCTGGGTCCCTCTGCTGGTGGATTAGGAAAAGGGAAATGAGGTGGGAGAGGAGTGTCTCGTTTTCCGGACGAGCAAAGGTTAACTAGCGGTTAAACTTTGGGCCATGAAACCACGAGCGACTATTGGCGCGCTGCTCGCCGGTGCTGTGGGCATTCCGGTGCTGACGGTGCTGCTGAATCTTCTCATCAATGACCCTGAATACTGGTCGGTGATGGATGCGGTTGTGATGGCGGTGGGGGCGTCGTTAGCAACGGCATGGGTCGCTGTCTTGAGCATGTACCTTTTCTTGCGATCACGCCGGACCTCAGGAAGCGGGGGTGTTGTGGCGACCACGGAGGTGGGGGCAGCAATGCTGCTTCTCGGGTTTGGTTCAACAGCGCTTGCCTCGTGGGAAGAAGTAGCGGCCGGGCAGGCGCTGCCCATTATCAACCTATTCATCTTCTTCATCCCACTGGGTCTCATCCTGGTGGCCGTTGCGTTCCTCATCGCGTTGACACGCAAGGAGCGCAGTTAGCTGCCAAACATTACTGTGATTTGGACGAGCACGTTGTTACACATGTGCAAGATGAATCCTGCCCACAATGAGCGGTGCCACCGGGTGACCAAGGCGAGGGAAACACCGACGAAGAACGCGTAGATGATAGCGGGTGGTGCAATGTGGGCGAGGCCGAAGACGAGAGATGACAGTATTACGCTGGCAGCTGCGGGCATGATCCGGTCCAGGTAGCCCATGATCAGGCGACGGAAAACAACCTCTTCAAGGAACGGGCCGATGAGCAGGTACGCGCCCAAGGTGAACAACACCAATGCGGTGCCTGAACCCATCGTGTCCGTACGTCCGTCCCCCTCAATGCCAAAAAGCGTGCCGACGATCGACGTACACACCAGCGCACCCAAAATGCCCGCGGGGACCTGCCACACTAAGTGCCATCCTCGTATGCCAAGCGGACGAAACCCGAGGGGAAGACCACGGCGCTTGCAATACACCACCACAAAGAGCGTGGCGAAGACCAGTGCGAACACGATGAGTGCAGGCAGGAGGACTTTGATTCCAGCGCCGCCGCTCACGTCACGAAGGCCAAAGGCAGAGCCGATGAAAAGTGCATAAGCAGCCAGCATCGCCGCGATACCCACGAGCATGTCTCTGAGCTGCGGTTGGACGGTGAGGGGATCGGTTCGTGCAAGGTCTGTGGCGGGAGGTGTGCTCATTGTGCTGAGTCTAGTGTCCGCGGAGATTTGCTGTTCCCAGGAAACATGGAGAAAAAATTGATGGAACAAGCATCTGTTCATCATTGCTCTACATGGTTAATGTCCCATACTTAATAGTGCGCGCGTGAGAAGCGCGGCACGGGAAAATGACAGCAAATCGGCCCGCATCCCTCCAAACGGAAGGTGCGGGCCGATTTGTATTGCAACCGACTCCCCGGAGTGGGGCGCACGTCCTGGGAGTCGCGGGGTCGGAGGCCTTAAGGCGTTTAGTCCACCACGAACACGATCAAATCTCGGGGACCGTGGACGCCTTCGACACGGACGAGCTCGATATCAGAGGTGGCCGACGGCCCGGATATAAGCGTGGTGGGTAGCTCCGGGTCAAGCTTGGCAAACATTTCTGGAACGCCATAGACCACGGAGTCCATGTGCACGATGCACAGGTGGCGGTCGGGGACCAGGCTCAGCGCACGGCGGCCGCACTTGCCGGCACCGGCCTCAGACTGGAGGCAGATGGTGCCGGTCTGAGCAGACGTGACTACGGAGCTGGTGACCACGGCGTCGACATCATTGAGCGTTCGCGGATCGACGGTGACGCCGTCGGGGAGGGCGGTGCCGTCGAAAAGCGCAAAGAGGGCGCTGTCCAAACCTTGGGCGTAGCGGACCTCGTGGGCGTTGTGTTCTTGAAGGACAGAAGCGATCGCCTCAGCAAGATCGGCAGAGCTGACCTCTTTGACGGTGGCTTTGTAGTCCACAAGGCGGCCCACGAGCATCTTGCGCAGCTCATCACGGTTGAGCGGTGACTCAGTGCGGTATTCGCGGATCGGCTCAACGCTGGTGGGGGAATGAGACAGCTGGTGGGCGTTGCGGATGCGGGTGAGGATCTCCTCTTTAGCGGTAGCCATTAGTTCTGCTCCTCCTTGTGTGAGGGGATGCCTTCGGCGCGGGCATTCGCAAGCAACTGCTGTGCTTCGTCGGAAGCGAACCACTGGCGGAAGGACTTCTTGGGTGGCACGGCCACGTCGCGGTAATTGGTCCAGGCGGAGACAGGTGGGGGCATTTTGTCGATGACACCGTTGAACCCACCGAGAACGCGCCCGAGGGCGACCATGCGCACGGCCTTGTCCCAGAGCGTGGAGTGGCCCCACACCTGGGCGATGGTGGCAAACATGGCTCCTTCCACCAGTGGGCGGTGGTTTTCTACTTTCTGGTGGCGCATCTCCAGCAGGACGTCGGTGATGGGGATCTTGACGGGGCAGACTTCATCGCAACGCCCACAGAGGGAGGATGCGTAGGGCAGGGAAGCGGTGACGTCGTCGGCGGAGTCCATTCCGGCGAGTTGCGGGGTGAGGATCGCACCGATCGGGCCCGGGTAGACCGAACCATAAGCGTGGCCGCCGGCGCGCTCGTAGACCGGGCAGACGTTGAGGCAGGCGGAGCAGCGGATGCACTTGAGTGTTTCACGGCCGATCTTGTTGGACAGGGCAGCGGTGCGACCGTTGTCCACGAGCACAATGTGGAAGTCCTGTGGGCCGTCATTTTCAGTCACGCCGGACCAGATGGAGGTGTACGGGTTCATGCGCTCGCCTGTGGAGGATCGCGGGAGCAACTGCATAAACACCCCGAGATCCTCGTACTTGGGCAAGATCTTCTCAATACCCATGACAGTAATAAGAGTTTCTGGAAGCGTCAGACACATACGGCCGTTGCCTTCGGATTCCACGATGGAGACGGAACCGGTCTCTGCGATACCGAAGTTGCAGCCGGAGATAGCCACCTTGGCCTTCATGAACTGCTCGCGCAGGAAGGTGCGGGAGGCCTCTGCCAGATCAGCGGGTTCGGAGGTGAGATCCGCTGGCGCACCGGGCATGTTTGCGGTGAAGATATCGCGGATCTCGGCCCGGTTGCGGTGGATGGCGGGGACGACGATGTGGGAGGGAAAGTCATCACCAAGCTGCACGATGAGCTCCGCCAGGTCGGTCTCGCGGGCGTGGATGCCGTTGGCCTCCAGGACGTCATTAAGTGCGATCTCCTGGGTGGCCATGGACTTGATCTTCACAACATCGGTTTCACCGGTCTGCTTGATCAGGTCCGTGACAATCTGGGAGGCCTCTTTGGCGTCGCGTGCCCAGTGGACATGGCCGCCACGCTTGGTCACGTTCTCCTCGAATTGCTCGAGCAGCTCCGGCAAGCGGGCGAGGGTATCGCGCTTGATGGTGGAACCAGCCTCGCGCAATGCTTGCCAGTCGTCGAGTTCGTTCACAACACCCTGGCGCTTGAGACGAATCTGGGTGGTGGCGTAGTTGAGATTGTGGCGCTGAGTGGAGTTGTTCAGCTCCGTCTTGGCATTCTTGGGAAATTTGTCATGCTCGCGAAAATGCCCCAGATCACGCGGTGCGTGCGGTGGCATCGTGGGGGTGCCTAATCCGACCTTCACAGCATCTTCTCCTTCGTGTACGCAGCGGATTCTGGTGTCCAGGGGTGCTCGCGAGTGGATGCGAGGATCTCCGCGATGTGGATGGCGCGGATGCCGGTGTGCTGGCGCGACATAGCGCCACCAATATTCATCAGGCAGGAGGAGTCACCCGCGGTGACGTATTCCGCTTGCGTGTCCTTGATGTGGCGTACTTTGTCGGAAACCATCGCAGCCGATACATCGGAATTTTTTAGGGCAAAGGTGCCACCAAAACCGCAGCACTCTTCGACGTTTTCCAGATCGACCAGCTCCAGACCGTCGACGGCTTTCAACAGATCAGTTGGGCGGTCGCCGACTTTAATGAAGCGCCGGGAATGGCACGTGGAGTGGTACGTCACGCGGTGAGGGAAGAATGCCCCCACGTCCGTGGTGTCCATGACATCGACGATGAACTCTGAAAGATCAAGCGTCTTCTTCGTGGTTTTCTTCGTCCCATCCACGAGTGCAGGAGTGCCGTACCGTTCCGCGATACGCGTGTGCTGCTCGCGCACGGCGCCCGTGCAGGAACCGGATGGGGTGACTACGTAATCAATGGAATCGTCCGCGAAAGCATCCACGTAGTTCTCAATGATCGGTACCGTTTCTCGCTGGTAACCGGTGTTGATGTGCATCTGCCCGCAGCAAGTTTGCTCCGGCGGAAACACCACCTCACATCCAAGACGGGACAACACTAAAGCCGCCGCCTTGTGCGCATCAGGGAAAAGCGCATCCCCGATGCACGTACTAAAAAGCGCTACACGCACCGCTGGCTCCTTTCTGGGTCGCTTCTGGCCAGCTGTCCCCAGCTGCGCCGAGACGGAATCAGGCAACCGTCCCACAAACGCGACGCTACTCCTCATCCCGCGCGGATGCGCGCAATGCGGACGGCCCCGCTTGGTATCGTGCCGGCAAGCTCCTTTAAACTTGGCCTCCATGACCCCAGCTGACCTTGCCACTACCGTTCGTACTGTCACCCTTGAAGCTCTCGCCGGGCGTGACCTGCCGGATGGCGCCACTCCAGAATCGATCGTTCCCGCAACCGTGACCGTGGAACGTCCACGTAATCCGGAACACGGTGATTACGCCACGAACGTGGCTTTGCAGGTGGCTAAGAAGGCAGGAATGAATCCCCGTGAGCTCGCGCAATTGCTTGTTAGCGGCCTTGTGGACAACCCCGCTATCGACTCCGCCGAGATCGCTGGCCCGGGCTTTATCAATCTGCGCCTGGGCGCTGCAGCCACCGGTGGCATCGTGGCCAACATCCTGGAACAAGGGGAGCGCTTCGGTTCCTCTGACCTGTACAGCGGTGAGAAGGTCAACCTTGAATTCGTCTCCGCGAACCCGACTGGACCCATCCATCTGGGTGGGACCCGCTGGGCAGCCGTGGGTGATTCGCTAGGTCGCGTGCTGGAATTTTCTGGTGCTGAGGTGACCCGCGAGTACTATTTCAACGATCACGGTGGCCAGATCGACCGCTTTGCACGTTCCCTCGTGGCAGCGGCCAAGGGTGAACCGACGCCTGAGGATGGCTACGGCGGGGAATATATTCAGGAGATTGCACAAGAGATCGTCGATAAGCATCCTGATGCTTTGGCATGCGATGCTGACACTGTGCAGGAAACCTTCCGTGCTGAGGGTGTGGAGCAGATGTTTGAGCAGATCAAGTCCTCGCTGCACGAGTTTGGCACGGATTTTGATGTGTTCTTCCACGAGAACTCCCTGTTCGAGTCTGGTGCTGTTGAGCGCGCGATCCAGACCTTGAAAGACAACGGCAACCTCTACGAGTCTGAGGGGGCCTGGTGGCTGCGTTCCACGGACTTTGGGGATGACAAGGACCGTGTGGTGATCAAGTCTGACGGCGATGCCGCGTACATCGCTGGTGATATTGCCTATGTGGCAGACAAGTTTGACCGTGGGCACACGCTGGCGATTTACATGCTGGGTGCGGATCACCACGGCTACATCGCGCGTCTCCGCGCGGCGGCTCAGGCACTGGGCTACGACCCGAAGGCCGTGGAAGTACTCATCGGCCAGATGGTCAACCTCGTGCGCGACGGCAAGCCGGTGAAGATGTCCAAGCGTGCTGGCACGGTGATTACTCTCGACGATCTGGTGGATCTCATCGGCCGCGACGCGGCACGCTACTCGCTCGTGCGTTCCTCGGTGGACTCGACGCTGGACATTGACCTGGACCTGTGGGAGAAGCAGTCCAACGACAACCCGGTGTACTACGTGCAGTACGGGCACACCCGTCTGGCATCGATTCGGCGCAAGGCTGCGGAGGCCAATGTGTCCGCGGAAGGTGCGGATCTGGCGCTGCTGACCCATGAGAAGGAAGGCGACCTCATCCGTACCCTTGGCGAGTTCCCGGCTGTGGTGAAGGCTGCTGCTGAACTGCGTGAGCCACACCGCATCGCGCGGTACGCAGAGGAGCTGGCCAGTGTCTTCCACAAGTTCTACGATGCCTGCCAGATCCTGCCTAAGGTAGGTGAGAACCCGGAGCCGATTCACTCTGCACGCCTTGCTCTGGCAGCTGCGTCCCGCCAGGTTCTAGCCAACGCGCTCGGGTTGCTTGGCATCAGTGCGCCCGAAAGGATGTAAGCCATGCTCGATCCCGTTTTGAACACCGCGAATCTCTCGCGCGATGACCTGCTGCGCATGCGCCACCAAGAGGCTGGCTGCTTCAACGACCTGCCCGCTCACGTGTGGCCGCGCAACGCCAAGCGCGAGGACGACGGCTCGGTGTCCATCGCGGGTGTCAAGCTTTCAGACATCGCTGCGGAATACGGCACGCCCGTGATGGTGGTGGACGAAGAGGACTTCCGCTCCCGCTGCCGCGACATGGCGCAGGCCTACCGAGAGCCGAAGAACGTCCATTATGCGTCGAAGGCGTTTTTGACCACGCGCATTGCTCGCTGGGTGGAGGAGGAAGGTCTCTCCCTCGACGTGGCTAGTGAGAATGAGCTTCTTATCGCCCTGGCTGCGGACTTCCCGGCGGAGCGCATCACCGTGCACGGGAACAACAAGTCTGAGTCCTTCCTGCGTACCTGCGTTACCCGAGGCGTGGGGCACGTGGTGGTGGATTCCCACCAGGAACTGGACAACTTAGACCGCATCGCCGGTGAGGAGGGTGCCACCCAGGACGTATTCATCCGTGTGAAGCCCGGTGTGGAGGCGCATACGCACGAATTCATTGCTACGAGCCATGAGGACCAGAAGTTCGGTTTGTCCCTCGTATCTGGTTCTGCTTTCCGCGCTGTCCAGACGGCCCACCATGCGAAGAACCTGGCGCTCACTGGCCTGCACTGCCACGTGGGCTCCCAGGTTTTCGACGCGGAGGGCTTCAAATTGGCCGCATCCCGCGTGCTGGGCCTGTACGCCAAGATCTACCGCGAGTTGGGCCTGCAGCTGGACTACCTGGACCTCGGTGGCGGCTACGGCATCGCATATACCGTGGACGAGCAGCCGCTTGACGTTTCCGCTGTGGCACAGGATTTGTTGCGTGCCGTTGATGAGGCAGCAGGGGAGTTGGGTATCACTCCGCCAACCGTCATCGTGGAGCCTGGCCGCGCGATTGCCGGCCCAGCCGCTGTCACCGTGTACTCGGTGGGCACCGTCAAGGATGTCCATGTGACAGATGACGCTACCCGCCGTTACATCGCTGTGGATGGTGGGATGAGCGATAATATTCGTACCGCTTTGTATGGCGCGGAGTATGACGCGCGAGTGGTCAACCGCCTCACTGAGGGTGTTCCGCATCCGACGCGCCTGGTTGGCTCCCACTGCGAATCCGGCGACATCTTGATCAATAATGCCCTCTGGCCAGACGATATTGTGCCGGGGGATCTCATCGCCCTGGCAGCGACCGGTGCCTACTGCTACTCCATGGCGTCCAACTACAACTGCTTTGGCCGTCCCGCTGTGGTCAGTGTGAAGGAAGGCACCGTGACGCCCATGGTGCGCCGAGAGACAGTGGAAGACATACTCGCTAGGGAATCTTTGTAGAATCGTAGGGCATTGCTGTCCACCCGTCCATCGTTTCAACGACACAGGAGAACCATGACTGCGCTGAGCGCCGAAGGCAGGAACGGAAATTACCCCGGCAAAGGCATTGGGCAACCAGTTGGAGTTGCTCTGCTTGGCATGGGAACCGTGGGTACAGAGGTCTTGCGTCTGATTAATGATTTCTCCTCAAACCTGGAGAACCGCATCGGCGGCCCGATCGACGTCCGTGGCGTTGCGGTCTCTGACCTGAGCAAGAAGCGTGAGGTGCTCGATAATTTCCCGGATATCACGCTCACCGATAACGCACGCGAGCTGATTGACCGCGACGATATCGACGTCGTTGTTGAGGTCATCGGTGGCATTGACTACCCGCGTGAGCTCGTGCTCGCCGCACTCAAGGCCGGCAAGTCCGTCGTCACCGCGAACAAGGCGCTCATCGCCGCGCATGCGGATGAGCTTTCGGACGCCGCTAATGAGGCTGGCGTTGACCTCTATTACGAGGCAGCCGTTGCCGCCGCGATCCCCGTCGTGGGTATGCTGCGCCGCTCCCTGGCCGGTGACCAGGTCCAGCGCATCTCCGGCATTGTCAACGGTACGACCAACTTCATCCTTGACGCCATGGCTTCCACCGGTATGGGCTACGACGAGGCTCTAGCTGAAGCAACGCGCCTGGGCTACGCAGAAGCTGATCCGACCGCGGATGTGGAGGGCCACGATGCTGCATCCAAGGCCGCGATTTTGGCTTCCATGGGCTTCCACACTCGCGTGACCTACGACGATGTGCACGCCGAGGGCATCACCAACATCACCGCCGAGGACATCGAGGCAGCAAAGGCCGCCGGCTTCACCATCAAGCTGCTCGCTATTTGCGAGAGGCTTGTTGACGACGCAGGGGTCACCTCCGTCTCCGCCCGCGTCCACCCGACGCTGGTGCCGAATGAGCATCCGCTTGCAACCGTCGACAAGTCTTACAACGCTGTCTTCGTGGAAGCGGAAGCCGCTGGCCGCCTGATGTTCTACGGCAATGGCGCTGGTGGCGCTCCGACCGCATCCGCTGTGCTCGGCGACCTGGTGGGAGCAGCCCGCAACAAGATCCACGGCGGCCGCGCACCGGCTGAGAACCCGTACGCGAACTACCCGGTGGCTGATTTCGGTGATGTGCCCACGCGTTACCACATCGACATGTCTGTGGCGGACCGTCCGGGCGTCCTCGCGGAGATCTCTCGCCGCTTTGCTGCACAGAACATCTCCATCTCCGCTGTGCGCCAGGAGGAATCTGGCGATGATTCCCGCCTCATCGTGGTCACCCACTCCTCGCTGGAGCGCAAGCTCGCCGGGATCGTGGATGAACTGCGTGAGATTGACGAGGTCAAGGCGATCAACTCTGTGATCCGCCTCGACTCTTAAGTCCTCAACAGCTGCGTGAACCGGAAGGACTAATAGTGAGCATCGACCTTGAAGTAGGCCTGCGCGCCCGCGTCACCGTGCCTGGCAGTACCGCCAACTTGGGCCCCGGCTTTGACACCCTCGGTCTCGCCGTGGGCATCTACGACACCGTGGAAGTGGAAGTCACAGATTCCGGTCTTGAGGTGGAGATCTTCGGCGAGGGCGCCAATGAACTTCCACGCGATTCCTCCCACCTCGTTGTCAAGGCGATCAACTCAGCCCTGCATGCCGCCGATGCTCACGCACCGGGATTGAAAGTGACGTGCACCAACAACATCCCGCAGTCCCGTGGCTTGGGGTCTTCCGCCTCCGCCGCTGTTGCCGGTGTCATCGCCGGCAATACCCTCGCCGGGAGCCCATTGAGCACCGATGACGTGATTCAGCTCAGTTCCGCATTTGAGGGCCACCCGGATAACGCTGCCGCCAGCGTCGTTGGTGGGGCAGTGGTGTCCTGGACGGATATCCCCGTCGATGGTGTGTCCCAGCCGGTTTACCGCGCTGTGCCCCTGACCGTGCACCCGGACATCAAGGCCACCGCGCTGGTTCCTAACTTCCACGCGTCGACGAATGCCGTGCGCAAGGTACTGCCCTCGCATGTCACGCATACCGACGCGCGCTTTAACGTCTCCCGCACCGCCGTGATGACAGTGGCCATTCAGACCCACCCAGAATTCCTCTGGGAGGGCACCCGTGACCGCCTGCACCAGCCATATCGCGCTGACGTTCTGCCCGTCACCGCTGAGTGGGTCAACCGCCTGCGCAACCGTGGCTACGCCGCGTTCTTGTCCGGCGCCGGCCCCACCGCGATGGTGCTATCCACTGAGCCGATCGAGCCGAAGATCCTCGAGTCTGCGCGTGAGGATGGTCTGCGCGTCCTCGAACTGGACATTGCCGGGCCGGCGACAGCGGAGCTGCTGCGAGCGTAAGCCCTAGTCGTCGTCCTGGTCCGGGTCGGGGACCGGGATGGTGTCTTCACTGGTGTCGTCACCACTGTTCCCATCATCGGCAGAATGAACTGCCGCTGATGGTTCATCAGCGGGACGGGTGCCGGGCCCGGGGAGAGTGAGGATGTCGAATTCATCTTTGGCCAGATGCTCGCGCAGGTCGATCTTGTCAAACTTGCCCACAGAGGTTTTGTCGATGGAGGGGACAAACGTCCAGTACTCCGGCGCCATCCAGGTGGGCAGCTCCTGCTGAAGGTCTGAGCGGAGCTTCTTAGCCAGCTCGATGGATGGTGGCACATCGGCGTGCAACACGGTGACAGCGAGGGGGCGTTCGCCCCACTTCTTGTCGGGGTAGCCGATGACGGCGCACTCAACCACCTCGTCGGCCTCCATGATGAGGTTTTCCAGCTGGGCGGAGTAGATCCACTCGCCGCCAGAACGGATGACGTCGCGGGAGCGGTCATACAACGTCATAAACCCGTCGGAGGTCACCGTGCCCACATCACCGGTGCGAAGCCAGCCATCGGCGGTGAAGAACTCATCATCCTCGGTGACTTCCTTGCCGCGGAACACCGAGGCGTACTCCTGAGTTTCAGCATTTGTAGGGTGGTAGTAGGAGTCGGCAACCATGTTGCCGCGAACCTGGATCTCACCATCACTCCGGTCAGAACCGGAGACGATCTGGCCGTCATTGACCACGCGGTAATCCAACCAGGGAGCAAAACGGCCCTGGGACACGCGGTAAGCCCAGCGGCGCTCGCCGCCGGCACCTGAAGGTGGGCGGGCAACGGTGCCCACGGTGGACGTTTCTGTCATGCCCCAGACGTGCACTACGTCCACACCGTAGCGTTCCTCCCACACTTTGATGAGGGCAGGTGGGGCAGGGGAGCCACCCACGTAAATCTCCGTGAGAGACATGCGCTCGGGTGGATTGTGCAGGTAGTAGACCATGAGCTGAATCCACAAGGTAGGCACGCCGTGGGCCACGCGCGGGTGAGTGCCGGCGATGAGCTTGGCCAAAGTGGGTGCAGACACATCGGAATCCGGCAAGACCAGCGGGGTGCCCGCCAAAAAGGCGGTGAACGGCACACCCCAGCTGAGCACGTGGTAGATCGGGATGCAGCACAAGAAGGACTCACCGTGAGTAATGGCCAGGGAGTCAGTTGCCCTCAAGCTCATAGCAGTCAGCCAGACAGAGCGGTGGGAGTAGGCCACGCCTTTGGGGGCGCCCGTCGTAGCTGTCGAATAGCAGATTGCCGCCGCAGTGTTCTCTGGCAGTTCGGGCCAATCGTAGAGGGTGGAACGGCCGTCGAGAAGCGCTTCGTAGCTGCGTACAGACACTGAATCCGGCAGCTCCTCCGCGAGCGGTGCGACTGGTTTTGTCCCGGTGAAACAGACCACCCGTACCTTCGGGCACTTCGGTAAAATGCGCGCCAGCTTCGAGCTCAAGCGTGGATCCGCCACCAGAACCTCCATCTCGGAGTGGTTGATGATGTAGGTGATCTGGTCCTCCAGTAGCTGCATATTCAGCGGAACGAAAACCGACCCTTTGGCGGCGACGGAGAACATCACTTCCAAATGCTCCGCACAGTTATACATGAGCGAACCCACGCGCTGATCAGCATTAATGCCTAAAGTGTCGTTCAAAGCATGAGCAAACGCGGCGGCGCGGGACCCGATAGCCCCAAAAGTGGTTTCCTCCGCGGTGCCCGTGCGCCACGTGGTCACCTTCGTAGTGGAGTGCACTGTGGAGCCATAACTTAAAATTCGGCCGACGGAAAAAGGCACTTCCTGCATGGTGGCGAGCATGCCCACAACTCTAGCGTGACCTTTTTGCGCGGGGCATTCCACCGCACCGTGGTTTCGTGGTCTACAATGTGCCATTAGATCGCGACCGTGGTGGATCTACACACGGTCAGGGGCGTTTTCCGATTTGTCTGCGCCGCGCCGCATCCACCAAACTTTTTAAAACCGTACCGTGTTCAACCACGGCGATGCGTTTGTGCGAGTCCGATCTAACGTGCATCACCTTCTTTGACGCTGGGCCGTCGCGCTAGGCGTTGTCCACGATCAGTCGGGAGGGTAGGGGACGTTCACGCCGCGCGAAAATACACGCGACGGACGACATGATGAAAGGACATCCGTGACCGATACGGGTAATGCCGCGAGCCAAGACCTCGCATCGCTGAAGCTGCCAGAGCTGCGCAAGATCGCAGCCGAAAAAGGCCTTAGGGGGACCTCAGCCCTGCGCAAAGGTGAACTGATTCAGGCCATCACCACCGGCTCTGTGCCACAGCGTGCACGTCAGCGCGCCAGTGAGCAGGCCGCCGCTGAGAACACGCCGGCCAAGGACAGCCACGCGAAGAAGTCTCAGGACCAGACTGAGCAGCCAGATCAGAAGGATCAAAAGGATCAGGTCCAGGAGAAGGACGACCAGCGCTATGAGTCACGCTCTGCTGCCCGCCGCGCCCGCCGTAATCGCGCGAAGCATGCAGAGCAGGAGCAAGGAGACAACTCCGAGAGCTTTTCGCGTAACGACGATCGCTCGGACCGCGACGACCGCGAAAACAACGACGATCATGGTGATCATCGCGAAGGCCGTGACAACCGTGATAACCGTGGTGGTCGGAATAATCGTGACAACCGTGACAACCGCGATGGTGACGGCAATGGTCGCCGGGGCCGCCGAGGCCGCCGTAACCGCCGCAACCGTGACAACCACAGCGGTGGCAACAACAACCACAACAATGGCCAGGACTTTGATCCGGAGGATCTGCAGGAAGTCGCCGGCATCGTGGACATCGTGGATAACAATGCAGCGTTTGTTCGCACCACCGGTTACCGGGCTAATCAGGCCGACGTGTTTATCAATAACAACCTGGTGCGCCGCTGTGGCCTGCGCGCCGGTGACGCGGTGATTGGTCAGGTTCGTGCAAACGGCCAGGGCCACTCCCACGGAAACGGCCGTAACCGCCAGCGCTACAACCAGCTGGTGCGTGTGGATTCCATTAACGGAATGACCGTGGAGGATGCGAAGCAGCGCCCCGAATTCCACAAGCTCACACCGCTGTACCCAAACCAGCGCCTTCGTTTGGAAACGGAACCGAACATCCTGACCACGCGTGTGATCGACTTGGTCATGCCGATTGGTAAGGGGCAGCGTGCGCTCATCGTTTCCCCGCCGAAGGCTGGTAAGACCACGATTCTGCAAAACATTGCTAATGCGATCGCGCAGAACAACCCGGAGTGCTACCTCATGGTTGTGCTTGTGGATGAGCGCCCGGAGGAAGTCACCGACATGCAGCGCTCTGTCAAGGGTGAGGTCATTGCTTCTACCTTCGACCGCCCGCCGAGCGAGCACACCGCCGTTGCGGAGCTGGCTATTGAGCGTGCGAAGCGTTTGGTGGAGATGGGGCAGGACGTTGTGGTTCTGTTGGATTCCATCACCCGCCTGGGGCGTGCGTACAACAACTCCTCGCCGGCATCCGGCCGCATCCTGTCCGGCGGTGTGGACTCCAATGCGCTGTACCCGCCGAAGCGTTTCTTGGGTGCAGCCCGCAACATCGAGGACGGCGGCTCGCTGACCATCATCGCTACGGCCATGGTGGAGACCGGTTCCGCTGGTGACACCGTGATCTTCGAGGAGTTCAAGGGCACCGGTAACGCTGAGCTCAAGCTCGACCGCAAGATCGCTGAGCGTCGAGTGTTCCCAGCCGTGGACGTTAACCCGTCCGGCACCCGCAAGGATGAGTTGCTGCTCGCCCCGGAGGAGGCTCGCGTTATGCACAAGCTGCGCCGCATCCTCTCCGCGCTGGACCCACAGGCCGCGATTGATCTGCTGATCAAACAGTTGAAGAAGACCAAGAACAACGGTGAGTTCCTCGTTGGTGTTGCGCAGTCTGCGCCCATGGCCGCTGATGTGGACACGGAGGAGTACCAGTAAATGGCCGGATCACACGTATCACTCGTTGATGACTATGTGTCTGAGTATCAGGGCATCCAAGCCCAGATGTCGGACCCAGAGGTTGTCGGCGACCAGGACTTGTTCCGCAAGCTGTCTAAGCGTTATGCGCAGCTGCAGCCGATTATCAACGTGAACAATGACCTCAACCAGGCCCGCGAGGACCATGAGGCCGCTGAGGAAATGGCCTCTGAGGACAAGGAGTTCGCCGAGGAGGCTACCCGCCTTGAAGGTGAGATTGTCCGCCTGGAGGAGGAGTTGGCGGATCTGCTTGCTCCACGCGATGAGCATGATCCGGATGACGTGATCATGGAGATCAAGGCCGGCGCCGGTGGGGAAGAAGCTGCACTGTTCGCAGCCGACCTTGCCCGCATGTACCAGAAGTACGCCGAGAAGCACGGCCTGAGCTGGGATGTCTTGGATGTCGCCGAATCTGATCTGGGTGGGGTGAAAGACATGACGGTGTCTGTGACCATGAAGAATCCTTCGCGCGATGGCGCGTGGTCCATGCTGAAGTTCGAAGGTGGCGTGCACCGAGTGCAGCGCATCCCCGTGACGGAATCTCAGGGCCGCATTCAAACGTCTGCAGCTGGTGTCTATGTCTTCCCGGAGACCGAAGAGGTCGGTGATGTTCAGATCGATGAGAAGGATCTTCGCGTCGATGTTTACCGTTCCTCCGGTAAGGGTGGCCAGGGCGTGAACACGACGGACTCCGCTGTGCGTATTACCCACCTGCCCACGGGCATTGTGGTGACCTGTCAAAAGGAGCGTTCGCAGATTCAAAACCGTGCGCGCGCGATGCAGGTTCTGCAGGCTCGCCTCGAGCAGATCGAGCGTGAGAAGGCCGAGGCGGAAGCAGCTGAAGGTCGTGCTTCGCAGGTGCGCAACATGGACCGCTCCGAGCGCATCCGTACCTACAATTGGCCCGAGAACCGCATCTCGGATCACCGCATTGGTTTTAAAGCCAACAACCTTGACTCCGTGCTCGATGGCAACATGGATGACCTGATCACAGCTCTGCAGACGCATGAGCGCCAGGAGCGACTCGAGGCGGAGCACTAATCCTGTGCGCTGGAACTCACCCGAGCTCGCATCGCTTATCGACGATGCCCGGCGCCGCTTCATCCACTCCGGCATCGCCTCCCCCGACGTTGACGCGACCTTGATTGCCGCAGCGCTTTTGGGGGAGTCCTCCCATTTGGCCTTGCGTTTCTATTCCCCGGACCAGATTCCAGATTCCTTCCCGGCTGAGTTTTACGAAGCCGTGGAACGACGTGAGAAGCGTGAGCCACTGCAGCACATCGTAGGTTCTGCACCCTTTGGCATCTTGGACCTCACCGTTGGCCCTGGCGTGTTCATTCCGCGCCCGGAAACGGAAGTGCTCGCCGAATGGGCGGTGACGGAGTTTGAGAAGCTCAGGGTGACCGACGAGAACCAGGCGTTTGAATCCATCATCGTGGATTTGGGTACGGGTTCTGGTGCGTTGGCTATCTACATTGACCAGCGTGTGCAGGCCGATGAGGTGATCGGCGTAGATCTTTCCCCTGTCGCCGTCGCTGCTGCGCAAAAGAATGCAAACGAGCATGGCGCTGCTGTGCGCATCATCGAGGGCGATATGACGGACCCAGACCTGCTGAGCGAGTACTCCGGGCGCGTGGCCATGGTCGTGTCTAACCCGCCTTATGTGCCCTATGTTCCGCGGGAAGCAGGCTTGCTTCCTGCGGAGATTTACCACGATCCGGAGACCGCGGTGTTCTCTGGCGCAGACGGTATGGATGCGATACGCGGCCTCATTCCGGTTGCGGCACGTCTGCTCATGCCTGGTGGGTTGCTAGGGATTGAGCATGATGATTCGACGGCGACGGTGACGCGGGAACTCGTCGAAAGGCAGGGCTGCTTTGAACACGTCCGCAACGTGAAAGACCTCACTGGACGGGACAGGTTTGTCACTGCGAGTAAGGTACAACCCTAAAAGGAGGAACACCGCCGATGCCGAGCAGAGTGTATGACTGCCTGGACCCACAGGGCCGCAAGGAAGGGATTGAAGCCGCAGCAACCGCCGTTAAGGCTGGTCAATGCGTGGTGATGCCCACCGATACCGTGTATGGAATTGGCGCGGACGCATTCAACCCGGATGCTTGCGCCAAGTTGCTAGCCACGAAGCGCCGTGGCCCTGATATGCCGATTCCCGTTCTCGTTGGTTCTTGGACGACGATTCAGGGTTTGGTGCGTGAGTTCACGGACACCGCGAAAACACTCGTCGAGGCGTTTTGGCCTGGTGGCCTGTCCATCGTCGTGCCGGAAGCGCCGTCGTTGCCATGGAATTTGGGCGACACCCGCGGCACCGTCCTTCTACGCATGCCGCTTCAGCCGGTTGCTATCGAGCTGCTGCGTGAAGTCGGCCCGATGGCTGTGTCGAGCGCAAACATCTCCGGCCAACCACCCGCTGTCACCGCAGTGGGTGCGCGCAATCAGTTCGGTGAAGCCGTGCAAACCTACCTTGATGGCGGCCAAGCCGAGGTGGGGGAGCCCTCCACCATCATTGACATCTCCGGGCCACGACCGGTGATTTTGCGTGAAGGTGCCATTTCCCCGGAGCGCATCAGTGAAGTGCTGGGTGTTGACCCGGAGGATCTGCGGCGGAAGGACCGCTAACCCATGACGGGAACCGGCGTCCCCCTGCGTGAGCTGGGTTTGGTCATTCTGGTTGCGGCCGTGATCACTTACCTAACTACCGGCCCCGTGCGCTCGTACCTCGTGCGCACCGGCCGGGTCGCAGAGATCCGCGCGCGCGACGTACACACGCAACCCACCCCCAGTATGGGTGGCGTGGCTATGATCACTGGCTTTTTGTCAGCCGTCTTTCTGGCGATGCAGCTGCCCGCGCTCACCCGCGGATTCGCGCCCGTCACGCCGGAAATGACTGCGGTGGTCGTGGGGGCTTTTCTCATCGTCGTCGTGGGTATTATTGACGACCTCTATGAGCTCGGCGCCCTGGCCAAATTCGCCGGGCAGGTTTTAGCAGCCCTCACCGTCTCCGTGATGGGCCTGTCCTACAACATCATCTTTTTGCCTATCGACGGCGGCACTACCCTCATCCTCGACCGCACCCAAGGCATCATTCTGTCTACGCTCATCACAGTGACCTTGGTGAATGCTTTCAACTTTGTCGACGGCATAGACGGGCTCTGCGCCGGCCTCGGACTCATCGCCGGTGGCGCGATCTTGCTGTTCTCCCTGACGTTGCTGCATGACCAAGGTGGGGCAGTGTCCGCGTACCCGCCAGCCATCATCTGCGCGGGCATGGTGGGCATGTGCGCCGGTATCCTGCCGCACAACTTTGAACCGGCCCGAATATTCATGGGTGATACCGGCGCCATGCTCATTGGCTTGCTGTTGTCCGCTGCCTCTATCTCGGCTTCCGGCAAGATCAACATGGCCCTCTACGGCACTGCCGACTTTGTGGCGTTGATCAGCCCCTTCATTGTCGTCATGGCGGCTATTGCACTGCCAGTGGCTGATCTCGTCATGGCCGTGGTCCGTCGTGTATCCAAAGGTAAGAGCCCATTTTCCGCTGACCGTCAGCACATTCACCACCGGCTGCTCGCGCTCGGGCATACTCACCGTCGAACCGTCCTCGTGTTGTATATGTGGGTCTCTGCCATCGGCTTTGGCACCGTGAGTTTCTCCATCGTCCCTGCTCGCTACGCCGTGTTGTTGCTCATGGTGGCGGTTCTGCTCGCAGCAGCAGCCACGGCCGTTCCGGTAATTCAGGGCAAGATCGGTCCCGTCAGCACAAATGAGTAGAATCTGTGCCCGTGACTTCCGCAACCACCCCCACATCCGAACCCGCCGAGTTTGATGACCCTCAGGCCCCCCTCAAGCGAGCCCTTAAACTCGGTGGTTGGGCACTTGTGTTGCTCACCATTGTCTCCCTGGCTATCTGGGGAGGAATGCGCGACCTCCCCGGTATCTGGGGTGTTCTTATTGGTGCCGCAATCGGTGGAGGATTCGTCCTACTTACCGTGATTTCGGTGTTGGCCACAGCGAATACGTCGCCAAGCACCACGATGGCTGTTGTGCTTGGGAGCTGGATGCTCAAGCTCATCGTTTTGATCGTGGTGCTTTTTGTGCTGCGCGGCATGGACTTCTACGACACTGCCGCGTTAGGTGTCACGGTGATCCTCGCGCTCATCGTGGTTTTGGGGTCCGAAGTGTGGGGGATCATGACCACGCGGGCCACCTACGTGGGGTAGGGGGCACGCCCCATCTACTATCCCCCTGTTTGAGTCCTGTGACTGAGCTAACAAACCCCTATAACCTGCCTTAACAGGCAACAATGAGAGGATGCCCACTTTCGGGTGCGACAAGCTCCCCCCAACATGCCCGATTATGTCGAACGACTGATAGGCTAATCGCGGGTTAGAAGGAGAGAGCTACACCTTTTGGGGTTATCCGCCCGCTTCTTCTAGATCATCCCCTGCACCGCGGTAGCTGATGTGCGACGGAGTCCGCCGCGGAAGGCAGATTTTGAAGACGTCCATCGCACCGCACATGAAAACTGTGCGGCCCGAGAACGGGAGAGAACGCTGAGCGTTGTAACTTTGGCCATGAAGGGTAGCTTCCACGCACCCGAACTGGACCCAGAATTTTTCCCGGGGCAATACTACGGCCAAATGCTGGGGGAGGACTTCCTCGGCGGTTGGTTCGCGCTGGACCGCATCATGATCGTGCGTCTCATCATGGCGCTCATCCTTGTGGTTCTTTTTGCAATCGCCTTCCGGAACCCCAAGTTGGTTCCTTCCGGCCTGCAAAACCTTGGTGAGGTCGCAGTGGACTTCGTCCGCCTGCACATCGCTGAGGACATCTTGGGCAAGAAGGAGGGTCGTCGATTCCTTCCGGTTATCGCCACGATCTTCTTCACAGTGCTCTTCATGAACGTGGCTACGATCATTCCGGGCCTGAACATATCGCCTAGCTCCCGTATCGGTCTTCCGATCGTGCTGGCAGTGGTCGGGTACTTCACCATGATCTACGCGGGCGCAGCCCGTCACGGCTTCGGCAAATACGTGAAGCACTCACTCGTGATTCCTAACTTGCCTCCGGCGCTCCACCTCCTGGTGGTGCCGATCGAGTTTTTCTCGACATTCATTTTGCGACCGGTCACCCTGGCTCTTCGTCTTATGGCGAACTTCCTGGCTGGCCACATCATTCTCGTCCTGCTGTACTCTGCCACGAACTTCTTCTTCTGGCAGCTGAACGCCTGGACGGCACTGAGTGGCATGACCCTCATCGCAGCGATCCTGTTCACCCTGTACGAGTTGATTGTTATCTTCCTGCAGGCGTACATCTTCGCCCTCCTGGTCGCGGTGTACATCGAGCTGTCGTTGCACGCAGATTCGCACTAGTCAGGCGCGAACTGACTGACACTGGCCAACTGAATAACCCCACAAACACTTCGTCACCGCTCGGACCTTGACTTAAGGGCCGAGCACCAAGAAAGGGAACGACTTTCCATGAACGAGATCATCCTCGCCCAGGCAGCAGAAGCTACCAAGTACACCGGCCTCGGCACTATCGGTTACGGCATCGCAACCATCGGCCCGGGCCTTGGCATCGGCATCCTCGTCGGCAAGACCGTCGAGGGCATGGCACGTCAGCCGGAGATGGCTGGCCAGCTGCGTACCACCATGTTCCTGGGTATCGCCTTCGTCGAGGCACTGGCCCTCATCGGCCTGGTCGCTGGCTTCCTGTTCTAAAGAAACTCCTTAACCCAGAAGTTTCATAAAACCATTTAGATCAGGAGCACCGCATGACGAACGTCATCTACCTACTTGCAGCCGAGGGGGCAGAGCAGTTGCCGCTTGAGGGCGGAAACTCCATCCTGCTGCCGAAGGCTTACGACATCGTCTGGTCTCTCGTCGTCTTCCTCGTTATCTTCCTGCTCTTCTGGAAGTTTGTGCTTCCAAAGTTCCAGGAGGTGCTCGCGGAGCGCGAAGACAAGATCAAGGGCGGTATCGAGCGGGCTGAGACCGCACAAGCACAGGCCAAGGCTGCTCTGGAAAAGAACAACGCTCAACTCGCTGAGGCACGCGCCGAAGCTGCTGAGATCCGCGAAGCTGCCCGTCAAAAGGGCAAGGAAATCGAAGCAGAGGCGCGCGTCAAGGCTGAAGAAGAGTCCCGTCGCATTGTCGAATCCGGTGAGAAGCAGCTGCTGGCCTCGCGTGAGCAGGTCGTCGCAGAGCTTCGCAATGAGCTGGGCCAGAACTCCATCAACCTCGCTGAGGAACTCCTCGGCGCTGAGTTGTCGGATTCCACCCGCCGCTCCAACACCATCGACAACTTCCTGAGCCAGCTGGACACCGTGTCCGCACGCTCGGCCACCCGGAAGTGAGGGCGTCGATGAGAGCAGCGAGCCGCGAAGCACTGTCGAATGTTGCGCAGAAGCTGGACGCGTTCATCCGCGACACCGACAGCGCTGACACCGTTTCCGTAGCAGCCCAGATCGGCACCGAGCTGTTCCTTGTCGTGGACCAGCTTGAAAAGGACCGCACTCTGCGCGTTGCCGTTGCTGATTCTTCCCTCGCAGAAGAGCAGCGCACCGGGATCATCAGTGAGGTTTTCGGCGGTAAAGTCGCCGAGCCAACCCTGAACATCCTGCGTGAAGCAGCAGCACAGGTATGGTCCACGCCACGCGAGTTCCGTGCAGGACTCGTGCACCTGGGCCGTCGCGCACTTCTGCGCGGCGCAGAGAGCGAAGGCAAGTTGGAAACTGTCGAAGGAGAACTCTTCGCACTTTCCCGCCTCCTCGAGCGCGAAAGCGAACTCACCCAGCTGCTGTCCGACCGCACCGCCACCGCAGACCAGAAGCGATCCCTTCTGGCCAACGTGCTCTACGGCAAGGTGTCCATGTACACCGAAGCCCTGGCACTTCAGGTGGTGGGACGTCCCGAGAAGAACCCGGTCGACGATATTGCGGGCATCTCCCGCGAATCGGCCGAGTTGACCGGCAAGACTGTCGCAGAGGTCACCTCTGCTGCGAAACTTTCCGCTTCTCAGCGCGACGTACTGGCAGAAAAGCTAGGCAAGATTTACGGCCGCGAGATGGCTATCCACACTGAGGTTGACCCCAGCCTCCTCGGCGGTGTGACCATCCGCGTTGGCGACGAGCAGATTGACGGCTCCACGCGAGGCAAGCTTGCCCGCCTGCGTGCCGACATGGCTGCCAACACGGCTTACTAGAACAAAAATATGCTGGAAGAAACTACCGAGAGCAGGAAGAACATGGCGGAGCTGACGATCTCCTCCGATGAGATCCGTAGCGCGATAGCGAACTACACCTCGAGCTACTCCGCGGAGGCCTCCCGTGAGGAGGTCGGCGCGGTGACGTCGGCTGCAGATGGTATTGCCCAGGTTTCAGGGCTGCCGGGCTGCATGACCAACGAGCTGCTTGAGTTCCCGAATGGCGTCATCGGCGTCGCTCAGAACCTTGAGACCGACTCCATTGGTGTCGTGGTCCTGGGTAATTTTGAGACGATTTCCGAGGGCGACAAAGTTGTGAGGACCGGCGAGGTCCTGTCCATCCCGGTTGGGGATAACTTCCTCGGCCGCGTGATCAACCCCCTGGGTCAGCCGATCGACGGCTTGGGCCCGATCGAGTCCGACGAAGAGCGTGTGCTGGAGCTTCAGGCCGCAGGCGTGCTTGACCGTCAGCCGGTCGAAGAACCAATGCAGACTGGCATTAAGGCTATCGACGCAATGACCCCGATCGGCCGTGGCCAGCGCCAGCTGATCATTGGTGACCGTAAGACGGGTAAGACCGCGGTCTGCATTGACACCATCCTTAACCAGAAGGCTTTCTGGGAGACCGGCGACAAGACCAAGCAGGTCCGTTGTATTTACGTCGCCATCGGCCAGAAGGGCTCGACCATCGCAGGTGTGCGCCGCACCCTCGAGGAAAACGGCGCCCTGGAGTACACCACCATCGTGGCTGCTCCGGCCTCCGATTCCGCAGGCTTCAAGTGGCTTGCACCGTTCGCCGGTGCAGCTCTGGGCCAGCACTGGATGTACCAGGGCAACCACGTCCTGGTTATCTACGATGACCTGACCAAGCAGGCTGAGGCATACCGCGCCATCTCGCTGCTGCTGCGTCGCCCGCCGGGCCGCGAGGCTTACCCGGGTGACGTCTTCTACCTGCACTCCCGTCTGCTGGAGCGTGCAGCGAAGCTGAACGACGAGCTGGGTGCAGGCTCTCTGACCGCGCTCCCGATCATCGAGACCAAGGCGAATGACGTCGGTGCTTTCATTCCGACCAACGTCATCTCGATTACGGACGGTCAGTGCTTCCTCCAGTCCGATCTCTTCAATCAGGGTGTGCGCCCTGCTATTGACGTGGGTATCTCCGTGTCCCGTGTTGGTGGCGCCGCGCAGACGAAGGGCATGAAGAAGGTCGCAGGTAACCTGCGTCTGGATCTGGCCGCATACCGCGACCTCGAGTCCTTCGCAGCGTTCGCCTCTGACCTGGATGATGCGTCCAAGCGTCAGCTTGAGCGTGGCCAGCGCCTTGTCGAGCTGCTGAAGCAGTCTGAAAACTCGCCGCAGCCGGTGGAGTTCCAGATCATCTCCATCTTCCTCGCTAACGAGGGCGTCTTCGACTCCGTTCCCGTCGCGGACGTTCGCCGTTACGAGGCAGAGCTCCACGAGTTCATCCGTGCCGAGGCCCCCGAAGTCTATGCACAGATCGACGGTGGTGCAGCGCTTTCCGACGAGTCCCAGGAGACCCTGCGTCGCGTCAACGAGCGCTTCGCTGCTTCCTTCCAGACCTCTGACGATGAGCACATCGTGCGCGAGCCGGAAGCTGAGGCTTTGGAGTCCGATGAGGTGTCCAAGAACCAGCTCACCATTTCTCGCAAGTCGCAGAAGCGTGCTTAACCGGGCACAAACCGGTTAACACGGAAGTTGACACTTTGAAAAGAAACGACTTAAGAGAAGGGAGGAGCACACACCATGGCAACACTTCGCGAATTGCGTGACCGAATCCGGTCAGTCAACTCAACGAAGAAGATCACCAAGGCCCAGGAGCTGATTGCGACTTCGCGCATCACCAAGGCCCAGCAGCGCGTTGCTGCGGCACAGCCGTACGCCAACGAGATGCAGGACGTCATGGAGCGGCTTGCCGCTGCAACATCCCTGGACCACCCGATGCTTCATGAACGTGAGAACGGCAAGGTCGCCGCGATGCTCGTGGTCACGTCTGACCGCGGCATGGCCGGTGGCTATAACCACAATGTTCTTAAGAAGGCTGCCGAGCTGGAGAAGATGCTCATTGAATCCGGCTATGACGTAGTCCGCTACGTCACCGGTGGCAAGGGCGTCACCCACTACGACTTCCGTGATCAGGAGATTGCGGGTGCGTGGACCGGGTGGTCCCAGGACCCATCGTGGGAGGCAACCCACGATGTGCGGCACCACATGATCCGCGGCTTCCAGGCAAGCTCCGAAGGCGAAGCACCGTGGCGTGAAGGCCTGCGTGCACCGGAAGGCCAACCGGTTATCGGTTTTGACCAGGTGCATGTTGTGTACACGAAGTTCGTGTCCATGCTTTCGCAGGAAGCCACTGTCCACCAGCTGCTTCCCATCGAGCCTGTTTTTGAGGACGTCGAGTTCGAGCAGGAAGATTTGCTCACCACTTCGGGCAATGTGCAGCCGGACATGGACTTTGAACCGGATGCAGAGACCCTGATGGAGCAGCTGCTTCCCGCGTACGTTTCCAGGTCGCTCTATTCGATCTTCTTGGAAGCGTCCGCAGCGGAATCTGCGTCGCGCCGTACGGCCATGAAGAACGCAACGGACAACGCCACCGAGCTGGCTGGCGAACTGTCCCGTGAAGCCAACCAGTTGCGTCAGGCAAAAATCACCCAGGAAATCACCGAGATTATCGGCGGCGCTGGCGCGTTGTCCGGTAGCGGAGAAAGTGACTAAATCATGACTACAGCTCAATCTTTTGATGAGCGTAACGACGAGCCGACCGGGGCTGAGGACAACGTCGCAGCCTCCGGTACCGTCGCGAAAACTGGCGCTGGCGAAGGTCAGAAGCCACAGGGTTCGGACAACGGCCGTGTCGTTCGCGTCATCGGCGCAGTCGTCGACGTGGAATTCCCCCGCGGCGAACTGCCGGAACTTTACAATGCGCTGCACGTCGAGGTCGAGCTCGAGGCAGTTGCAAAGACCGTGACGCTCGAGGTTGCTCAGTTCCTGAGCGACGGCCTCGTGCGCACCATCGCCATGGCCCCGACCGACGGCCTCGTCCGCGGTGCCAAGGTTGTTGACACCGGTAACCCGATTTCGGTGCCGGTCGGCGACCAGGTCAAGGGCCACGTGTTCAACGCACTCGGCGACTGCCTTGATGATCCTTCAGTGGGCAAGGACGGCGAGCGTTGGGGCATCCACCGCGAGCCGCCGGCCTTCAAGGATCTCGAGGGTAAGACCGAGATCCTCGAGACCGGTATTAAGGTCATTGACCTGCTCACCCCGTACGTGAAGGGCGGCAAAATCGGCCTCTTCGGCGGTGCAGGTGTGGGTAAGACCGTTCTTATTCAGGAGATGATTACCCGTATTGCACGTGAGTTCTCCGGTACGTCGGTCTTCGCCGGCGTTGGTGAGCGTACGCGTGAGGGTACGGACCTCTTCCTCGAGATGGATGACATGGGCGTCCTTCCGGATACCGCTCTTGTCTTCGGTCAGATGGATGAGCCTCCAGGGGTGCGTATGCGCGTCGCCCTGTCCGGTCTGACCATGGCGGAGTACTTCCGCGATGTCCAGAACCAGGACGTGCTGCTGTTCATCGATAACATCTTCCGTTTCACTCAGGCAGGTTCTGAGGTGTCCACGCTGCTCGGACGTATGCCGTCCGCTGTGGGTTACCAGCCGACCCTGGCTGATGAGATGGGTGTTCTCCAGGAGCGCATTACCTCGACCAAGGGCCGTTCGATTACGTCCCTGCAGGCTGTTTACGTGCCGGCAGATGACTACACCGACCCGGCTCCGGCGACCACGTTCGCTCACCTGGATGCAACCACCGAGCTTTCTCGTTCCATCGCCTCAAAGGGTATTTACCCGGCTGTGGACCCGCTGACCTCGACCTCCCGCATTCTGGAGCCGGGTATTGTCGGCGAGCGCCACTACGAGGTTGCTCAGAAGGTGATTAACATTCTGCAGAAGAACAAGGAGCTGCAGGACATCATTGCCATCCTTGGTATGGACGAGCTCTCTGAAGACGACAAGATCACCGTTATGCGTGCTCGTAAGATCCAGCGCTTCCTCGGCCAGAACTTCTTCGTGGCTAAGAAGTTCACCGGTGACGAAGGTTCTTACGTTCCGCTCGAGGAGACCATTGACGCCTTCGACAAGCTCGCTACCGGTGAGTTTGACCACTACCCGGAGCAGGCCTTCAACAACCTCGGCGGTCTGGATGACGTCGAGGCTGCGTACAAGAAGCTGCAAGAGAAGTAGGAGTAGCTCATGGCTGAAATCACCGCGCAACTGGTATCGGTTGACCGCATGCTGTGGAAGGGCGGAGCATCTATTGTCACCGCTCAGACCACCGAAGGTGAGATCGGCGTGCTGCCTGGCCACGAGCCGTTCTTGGGCCAGCTCAAGGATAACGGTGTCGTGACCATCACCCCGACCAGCGGCGATAAAATTGTTGCTGCTGTTCAGGGCGGGTTCGTCTCTGTGACGGGCAACAAGGTCACTATTCTCGCTGACTTCGCTATCTTCGCCGACGAGGTGGACGCTAACGAAGCTTTCGATGAGGATGATCCGACTGCGAAGGCTCGCCACGAAGCCGAGCAGGCGGCCCTGCGTCGTAAGGGCAGCGCTTAAGTTCTCCGGCATTTTCTTAACCCCGTCGTCCCTTCCTGGGAGGACGGGGGTTCTTTTTTGCTTATCGACGTAAAAATCCCCAACTTTTGGCGGTTCAAACTCTGATCATTGGCTGGGTAGACTGTTCCCCTATGAAGCTGCTCTGGATCGCCCTTGGACTTGTCGCGGTAGTATTTTTCGCGGCGGGCGTGTGGCGGTTCGTTGCAGTGCGTAAGACCGGCACCCAAGCGCTCATGCGTGCACTGCCGGCAGAGAATGTGCACGGGTGGCGTCATGGGATTGTGCGGTACAGCGGTTCTAGGATGACCTTTTACATGCTACGTTCCCTATCCTTTGGTGCAGACGTAGTGCTTAGCCGCAACGCTATTCACGTCACCGGTAGACGCCAGGCCACCGAGATCGAACGGGAGTTTATGCCCGGGGTCGAGGTGGTCATTGTTTTTTCTGCGGATGGCCGCGAGTATGAGTTTGCTTGCGACCGGCATACGGCGATGGCTCTGGTGTCGTGGTTGGAGTCGGCCCCGGATCGTCGTCAAGTGCGTACTGATATGAACGACTTACGCCACCGCGCGTTCCGCACACACCAGTAGCCCGGCTAGGGTGGAGGCCATGCGTCTTGTTATCGCCCGGTGCTCAGTGGATTATGTTGGTCGGCTTGATGCCCATTTGCCGCTCGCGGATCGTCTTATCTTGGTTAAAGCCGATGGATCTTTGTCTGTTCACGCGGATGATCGCGCCTATAAGCCGTTGAATTGGATGACACCGCCATGCACGATCACAGAGGAGGCGATCGTGGATGTAGACGGGGAGGACACTGGCGCGTCCCTATGGGTCGTGGAAAACCCCAAGGGGGAGCAGCTGCGCGTGACTATTGAGGAGGTCCACGCGGACGTCACGTACGATCTTGGCGAAGATCCCGGCTTGATCAAAGACGGCGTGGAGGCACACCTGCAGGAGCTTCTCGCCGACCACATTGAAACGCTTGGTAGCGGTTTCACTCTCGTCCGCCGCGAATACCCGACCCCCTTGGGCCCGGTGGACATCATGGCGCGCGATCAAAACGGAGCTGCTGTTGCCGTGGAGGTGAAGCGACGTGGAGGCATCGATGGTGTTGAGCAATTGACGCGTTACGTGGAGATGCTCAACCGCGACGCGCTGCTACGCCCTGTGCGCGGCGTTTTTGCAGCACAGGAAATCAAGCCACAGGCCCGCACGTTGGCGGAAGACCGTGGCATTGAGTGCGTCACGCTTGACTATGACGAGCTGCGCGGCATCGAATCGAACGAACTCCGTCTGTTCTAGCGTCATGCCACGCCGAAATCGCCGGGCCACCGCTAGGGTGCCGCGCCCGTTGCCACGCGATGGCAGCGCATACTGGGGCACCCGTGAAGAAGAGGGGCCTAGTTGGGCTAATGGGGAGATCTACCTCGTGCGTCAGATGGGGTCAGCTTCTGCCACGAAGTTCTATATCTGTCCGCGCTGCAACCAGAACATTCCGCCTGGTGTTGCACACATCGTCGCCTGGCCCCGCGACACGGGTGGACGGGCTGATGATCGCCGTCATTGGCACCGTCACTGCTGGGCCTCGCGCTAGACCTCCACCCCCGTTCCGTAAAGGGAGTTCATGGCCCCGAATCTTCGGTGTGGGCTATCCACCCCCGGTGGTAGTAATCGTCCGCGGGGTGAGACCCAGGTGGGGGTTCCTACGAGCATCTCGATACGCCCGCGCCTGGCCCGATGCGCATCGTCGTCGTTGACACGATTGTGATAGCGGCACAGGGGAGCGAGGTTGTTCAGGTTCGTTTCCCCACCGTTCTTCCACGCTGTGATGTGGTGAATCTTGCAGCTATCCGCACCGCGCCGGCAACCGGGGCCGGCGCGCACCGGCATGGTAGCCCGGACTAAGTCACGCTGCTTGTCGTTGGCAAAGCGCGCCTCCCGGTAGAGGTTTACCGCACCATGCGTGGGGCGGAACAGTGCCGCTTCAAGCCGGTTCTCGTGCGTAGCGACGAATTGGTTCACGTACTCCGCACCCGTCATCGTGGTGCCGTCGGTGAGGCCGAGGATGACATCGTCATCGTGGCCGTGATAATGCGAACGTACTCGGGCAGCGGGATGAGTAGCTGGGGTCGCGGGACAGCGGGTGCGACCCCGCCGCCACCACGCATGAGGTTTAAGAAACTTTGGACGAGCTGTGGCCCGGCTGGTTTGGAAGCGTCCAGATTGCGGTTGAGCTCGTACTCCAAGTCGGTGATGTCACGCTCAGAACCGGTGATAGCCACTGTGCGGTTTCCTTCTTGGCTGGTGCTGAAAGACACCCCAATCTGCGGTGGTTTCTTCTTCGCCGGAATGAGCTTTTTCGCTAGCGCCATGAGTGCTCGGTACGTCGAGCGTGTGCGCACGGCCGCGCTGAGTAATTTGAGGCGTAGCTGAGTGCGAGTGCGCTAAGACATCGAGCGCGGAGCCAGTCATCACCTCCAACATTGCGTGGAACGGGTCTGGTCCCCGCGTCTGGGGTGGGGTGCTGCTAAAAGTGTTCATGCTTTGGAAGCTAGCGCCCCAAAAGACGACCGTAAACAGAAAAGTGTCCACAAGAGTGGACACTTTTCGGGAACATAGCACTGCGCGAGAACGTTCACCGGACAAAGCTATGCAGGTGCAGGGCCAACAGTGGCACCAATCACCCACCCAGAGCCATGCCAAACAGCCAGGGGTATCGCCCGGGTGAGTTGCTTCGGGGGTGAGACAGCCCCCGCGGAATTAACGCAGGCGGTAGTACTGCACGCTCATCGCCGGGATGTGGAACACCGCGGACTGCTCGAAGCTGTCCCAGGAGGTGTCCTCCGTGCTCACGACACCAGCTAATGGGTTGGCGGCGCCCTGGTAGCGCTCGTCGTCGGTGTTGAGCACAAGCTCCCACTCACCAGCACGCGGCACACCGAGGCGGTAGTCCACCTGCGAAGTGCCGGAGAGATTGATCACTGTGAGCAGCGGGGTACCATCCGTGCCCCAACGGATGTAGGCGAGGATGTTGTTCTGCGAGTCATCGCCCTTGATCCACTGGAAGCCCATCGGGGTGTTGTCCTGGCTGTAGAGCGCAGGCGTGTCGCGGTAGAAGTGGTTGAGGTCCCGCACGAGGGTGCGGATGCCGTGGTGGTATTCGCTGTCCCAACCCTCGAGGTTGTCCCAGTTGATGGAGCCGGCTTCGGCCCATTCGGTGGTTTGGCCGAATTCGCAGCCCATGAACATGAGTTGCTTGCCGGGGTGGGAGAACATGTAGGCGAAGAGGGTGCGTACGCCGGCGGCTTTGTTCCAGGTGTCGCCAGGCATGCGGGTCCACAGCGAGCCCTTGCCGTGGACGACTTCGTCGTGGCTAAATGGCAGGACGTACTTCTCTGAGAAGGCATAAACCAGGGAGAAAGTGATCTCGTTGTGGTGGTAGGAGCGGTTGATGGGGTCTTCGGAGAAGTACTGGAGGGTGTCATTCATCCAGCCCATATTCCACTTGAGGGAGAATCCGAGGCCGTCGGCAGAGGTCAGTGCGGTGACGCCGGGCCATGCGGTGGATTCTTCGGCGATGGTTACGATACCGGGGTGTTCGCGGTGCACGGTCGCGTTGAATTCTTGGAGGAATTGGACGGCGTCAAGGTTTTCGCGCCCACCAAACTGGTTGGGCAACCATTCTCCGGGTTGGCGCGAGTAGTCGAGGTAGAGCATGGAGGCCACGGCGTCGACGCGCAGACCGTCGAGGTGGTATTCCTCGAGCCAGTACAAGGCGTTGGCTACGAGGAAGTTGCGTACCTCGTTGCGTCCGAAGTCGAAGACGTAGGTGCCCCAGTCTTTTTGTTCGCCGCGGCGCCAGTCGGGGTGTTCGTAGAGGGCGGTGCCGTCGAAACGCGCGAGTGCCCAGTCGTCTTTGGGGAAGTGGGCGGGCACCCAGTCGACGATGACGCCGATGCCTGCTTGGTGCAGCGTGTCCACGAGGTATTTGAAGTCCTCTGGGGTGCCCCAGCGCGCGGTGGGTGCGTAGTAGCCGGTGACTTGGTAGCCCCAGGAGCCACCGTAGGGGTGCTCGGCCACGGGGAGGAATTCGACGTGGGTGTAGCCGTGTTCTACAAGGTACGGCACGAGTTCTTCTGCGAGTTCACGGTAGCCATAGCCGACGCGCCATGAGCCGATGTGGACTTCGTAGATGCTCATGGGCGAATTCGTGGCGTCGATGCCTGGGCGCGCGACCATCCACTCATGGTCGGACCAGGAGTATTCTTCGCCACCGGCGACCACAGAGACGGTTTCTGGCGGGTTCTTTGTTTGCTTCGCCATCGGATCTGCCTTATCGACGGCCCGTCCATCCGCCCCCTGCACCTTAAACTTGTACTCCGTCCCCGGGCCGATTCCAGGGATGAAGATTTCCCACACGCCGGTCCCACCGAGCGTGCGCATGGGGTACTGGTTGGGGTTCCAATTGCAGAATTCACCAACAACGGCAACGCCCTTGGCGTTGGGTGCCCACACAGCGAAAGAGGTGCCGGAGACCTGCCCCATGGAGGTGGAGTAGGTGTGGCTGTTAGCGCCGAGGACTTCCCAGAGGCGTTCGTGGCGGCCTTCGCCGATGAGGTGCAGGTCGAAAGAGCTAAGTGTGGGCAAGAAGTGGTAGGGGTCGGCGATGACCACTGGATCGCCTTCGGGGTAGGTGACCTGGAAGCGGTAATCGGGCGTGAGTTCATCCTCAAGTCCGATGACCCAGATATCGTCCCCGATGGGGGTCATGGGCAGGCCCTGGTTGTGAATGAGCACTTCCACGTGCGTTGCGCCGAGAATACGGGTGCGGATCACGGAACCCGTCGGTGTTGCGTGCCATCCGTAAAAATCGTGCGGGGCGTGGTGCTGGCATTGCAGCAGGCGCTCGCGGTCGGCGTCGGGGATGAGCAGAGCGGGATCGTGGTCAGTCATGTCGGGGGTTTCCTTTCGGGCGCGTGTGGTGGCTTATCCTACGGGCGGTAGTCCTCGTCGGCGAGGTGGCGGAAGGCGAGGCGGGTGCGCAATGGTTCGTCGATAAGCGGGAGGCGGAAGATGTGCGCGACATTTTCCACGGGGCTCAACCGGATGTAATTGCGCATGCTCCATTCGTATTCGGCGCCGCTGACCATGTCGTGGACGGTGAAAGAGTCAGCAGGGCCGAGGCCTAGAGCGTCCATGTTGAGGGTGATGGTGGCTTCTTGCGTATAGGTGGGGTCGAGGTTGACCACGGTGAGCACGCTGTCGCCGGTCACGGAGTCGAATTTGGAGTAGGCGATGATCTGGTCATTGTCCACGGTGTGGAAGGTGAGGTTGCGCATCTGTTGGAAGGCAGGGTGCTCGTGGCGAATACGGTTGAGCAGAGTGATGTATGGCTCGAGGGAATCGCCTCTTTCCAGTGCGCCTTGATAGTCGCGCGGGCGGAGTTGATATTTCTCAGAGTCGAGGTATTCCTCAGTGCCGGGTGCAACGGGCTCGTGCTCGTAGAGTTCGAAGCCGGAGTACATGCCCCACAGTGGGCTGAGTGTGGCGGCGAGGGTGGCGCGGAGTGCAAAGGCTGCGCGGTTGCCGGTCTGGATGAACGCGTGGAGGATATCTGGGGTATTCACCCAGAATGACGGCCGGCAGATGTCCGCCTCACGCACGCAGTCCAGGGCGAAGCCGGTGATCTCCGCTTTCGTGGTTTTCCAGGGGAAATAGGTGTAGGACTGTGAGAATCCCGCCTTAGCTAGACCCAGCAGGCGTGCCGGACGAGTGAAGGCCTCGGCGAGGAAGATGATCTCCGGGTGCGTCGAGTGAACTTTGGTGATGAGCCAGTGCCAGAAATTCGCGGGTTTGGTGTGCGGGTTATCCACGCGGAAAGTGGTGATGCCCAGCTCAATCCAGTGCATGACCACGCGGTAGATCTCGTTGTAGATCTTCCCCGGCGCGTTATCAAAGTTGATGGGGTAGATGTCTTGGTATTTCTTCGGTGGGTTTTCGGCGTAGGCGATGGTGCCGTCTGGAAGTTCGGTGAAGAATTCGGGGTGCGTTGTCGCCCAGGGGTGGTCCGGGGCAGCCTGTAGGGCGAGATCGAGAGCGACTTCTAAGCCGAGCTCTTGGGCCCGGTCGATGAGTGCGCGGAGGTCCTTCTCTGTCCCTAATTCGGGGTGAATCGCGTCGTGTCCACCCTCAGCGGAACCAATGGCCCACGGGGAGCCGACGTCGCTTTCTTCGGCTACGAGCGTGTTGTTCGGGCCTTTACGGTTGAGCGTGCCAATCGGGTGGATGGGCGGGAAATAGACGGTGTCAAAGCCCATAGCTGCCACGCGTGGGAGGGCCTCAACGGTGGTAGCAAAGGTGCCGTGAACTGGGTGACCGTTTGCATCCCAGCCGCCCGTCGAGCGGGGGAAGAGCTCATACCAGGAGCTAAACAGCGCTTTTCGCCTTTCGACGTTCACTGCGCACTCCGGCCCCTCCGTCACCAACTCGCGCAGTGGCTGGGCAGCAAGAGCGGTGGCAACGTCACCGGACAGCGCCGGGGCAAGACGGTCACGCAGGGGAGCGTCCGCCACCAGTGCCTCGGCCGCGGAACGCAACAGGGCACTATCCGCTGAGCCTTTAGCAGCGCGGTTCAGAAGTTCCGCACCGTGAATCAAGTCATTGTTCATCTCGGCGGCGGTTTGGCCGGCGGCAGACTTTTTGGTCACAGCGTTACGCCACGTGGCAATGGGATCAGACCAGGCCTCAACACGGAAGTGCCATAGGCCTAGAGCATCCGGGGTGAATACGGCGTGACAGTAGTCCGGCCGGTACTCCTCCGCGGTCATCGGAAGCGTGATCGTGCGACCATCGGGGGATGTGACCACGACCGTGGCGGAGATCGCATCATGTCCCTCGCGCCAAATGAGTGCGGAGATCGGTACAACCTCCCCAACCACGGCTTTTGTTGGTAGGGCACCGTCGGTGGTGCGGGGCCTTACGTCATCGATTCCAAGTCGGCCAATCGCCATTACTGTCACCTCGTCCGGTCGGGTGTTGCCGTCGCGCCACCGGCTGTTTCATGCCAGGGCATAGTCCACATCCAGCCTAGCGGAGGATGGCGCGCCGAGTCGGGGCACCGAAAGTGGAAAAAATGCGCCACAATGGTGTGCGTGACTAATGCACCAACACACGACTTCGATCCTTCCCCGACTAACCCTGACCTCCTCATTGGTTTTCATGGGGTGGAGTTCCGCCGTGGTGGGCACACGCTGGTGGGCCCCGTTGATTGGCAGGTGGAACTGGATGAACGCTGGGTGGTCATCGGCCCGAACGGTGCAGGTAAATCCACATTGATACGGATCGCTTCGGCGCAAGAGTTCCCGTCGGAGGGAACCGCTGTCGTGTTAGGGGAGCAGCTGGGCAAAACCGATATGCGTGATTTGCGCGCAGTGATCGGTTTAACCACCACCTCTTTGGGGGACCGCGTGCCGGACGATGAAATCGTGGAGGATGTGGTGATCTCCGGCGGCTATGGGGTTGTTGGCCGCTGGCGTGAACACTATGAGGACGTGGACGTGGAGCAAGTCTACGAATCACTTGAGCAGGTTGGCGGCCTCCATTTGTTGGGGCGCCGCTGGGGCACCCTGTCGGATGGTGAAAAGAAGCGCGTGCTTATCGCGCGCGCCATCATGGTGAATCCGGAGTTGCTCATCATGGATGAGCCGGGTGCAGGTTTGGACCTTGGCGGCCGCGAGGATCTCGTGGGGTATCTCAGCGAACTTGCGCTTGATCCGGATGCGCCCGCAATCGTGATGATCACGCATCACGTGGAGGAGATCCCTTACGGGTTTACGCATGCTTTGCTGCTCGATGAGGGTTCTGTTGTCGCGCAAGGGCTCATCGACGATGTGTTGACCAGTGAGAATCTGACCAAGGCTTATCACCAGCCAATCAAGATCACCAAGGAAGATAATCGTTTCTTCGCGCGGAGGGAGACACGGGGAGGGGCACACCGCCGATAGGTGCGATAATTGGGCCGATTAGAAACGGCTGATCCGCGGGCTAGAAGGAGGTGAGCCGTGGCACGTCGCGATGAAGAAGACATGAAAGGCATCAACTATGGCCGTCTTTCGGCCACGGTGATCCTTGTGCGAGATGGAGCCAACGGTCTTGAGGTGTGGATGCAGGAACGCGTGCTCACCATGGCTAATTACCCGGGTATGACGGTTTTTCCGGGGGGTGGCGTGGATATTCGTGATTTCCCGCCGAACAAGGACTCGGCGAAGCAATTGTGGTCCGGCCGTTCCGTGAGTGACCTGGCTAAACAGCTCGACGTCAAGCCACGCCAGGCCCACGCGCTCATGTTCGCTGCCGTGCGCGAACTCTTCGAGGAAACAGGCACGCTTTTGCTTGTCGACGACTCTGGGACCCTCCTTCGCGACGCCCGCCCCTTCCACCGCGCCCGCAGGCGGCTGGAAAGCCACGAGCTTTCGTTTACGGAGTTACTCGAGGAAACCGGGCTGGACGTGGATGCCTCCTTGCTGAAGCCCTCGGGCCGTTGGGTGGGCCAGTCGGAGAAAGGCGTGTGGTTTGACACCTTCACTTTCATCGCCGAGCTGCCGGAAGGCCAAGAGCCCGATGTGGCCACAGGAGAGGCCAGTGACGCGAATTGGTTCCCACCGAGCCTCCTGTTGGATGGATGGCGTCAAGGCCTTGTCCGTTTTGCACCGTCTACCTGGGCGCAACTGCACGACATTGCGGAGTTCAACAGTGTCGCCGAGATCATGGAGTACGTGAAAGGCCTGCCCATCGACGCAGTCGTGGGGGACCCCGTGGACATTCCTCGCTACCGGGAACTCTTCGAATCCAATCCCGTGAACCGGATAGGCAAGCAGTTTGAGCTTTAGCCGAGAAGATGTCCGCTTCCTCATCGAACACTGCGACCAGATCGCGGCTGCCGCCGGGGACGTCGAGCTGACCAAGAAGAGCGCCATCGCGGACCACAAGAAACTGCACGGCCTTTTCGGCGATCACACCCGAGCTGTCATGGAGCTCATCCAAGCCCGTCGGACCCTCGCCCCCAAGATCGGGGAGGAGACGAGCTCCCATTGGCTGGCCGATAGTGATTCCGCGCAGCAAGCCACCCCGCATGCCGTTGCACAGATTCGCGCCGAACGCATCGCGCGCGCCGGGGCGTCCTTCGTCCATGACGTCACGTGTTCCATCGGTACCGAAGCACACGCCATGACAGAATCCGGGATGGACTACTTGGGCACCGACGTGGACTACACGCGCTTACTCATGGCCCAGCACAATCTGCGGGTGCGCGTGCCTCAGTCGTTCCGTGCAAGCGGAACGGCGTGGGTCGCCCAAGCCGACGCGCTGTCGCCCGTGACCACACCCGCCAGCTGCCCCG
>NZ_VXKH01000017.1 GCF_008693065.1 Corynebacterium tuscaniense
ACCGCCCTGGCCCGCGAGATTGCCGCGGACCTGGTGGTCATCGGCCCGGAGCAACCACTGGTGTCTGGCGTGGCTGACGCGCTGCGTGAGGCGGGGATCCCGGTCTTCGGCCCGTCGCAGGAGGCGGCGAAGTTGGAGGGCTCCAAGACGTTTGCCAAGGAAGTTATGGCCACCGCCGGTGTGCGTACCGCGCGCGCGAAGCAGGTGACCGAACCGGACATGGTGAAGGTGGAGCTGCGCGAGTTTGGGCCGACCTTCATTGTGAAAGATGACGGCTTAGCCGGTGGCAAGGGTGTCGTGGTCACCGATGATGTGCGTGAGGCAGTGGCGCACGCGAAGGCTGTCATTGAGGGTGGCAACCCGGCGCTGCTCGAGACTTTTTTGGGTGGCCCGGAGGTCTCGCTGTTTTGCCTTGTCGACGGTGAAACCGTCGTCCCCCTCCTTCCCGCCCAAGACCACAAGCGTGCCTACGACGGCGACGAAGGCCCCAACACCGGTGGCATGGGTGCCTACACTCCGCTGCCGTGGCTGCCGGAAGATGGTGTGCAGCGCATCGTCGATGAGGTAGTTGTGCCGGTAGCACACGAGATGGTTCGCCGAGGCATCCCGTACTCCGGGTTGTTGTACGCCGGATTGGCGTGGGGCGATGAAGGGCCGGCGGTGATTGAGTTCAACGCCCGTTTCGGCGACCCGGAAACGCAGGCGGTGCTGGCACTGCTGGAGTCTTCTTTGGCAGATGCGCTTTATGCCACTGCAACAGGTACTTTGGCGGACCTGCCGCCGCTGAAGTGGAAGGACGGCTATGCCGCCACGGTTGTGCTGGCAGCAGAGGGCTATCCGGCCAACCCGCGCAAGGGAGCAGAAATTACGGGTGAGGGGTTGGACGATTCGCGCATAGTTCTTCATGCTGGCACCGCTAAGGGCGAGAACGGCGGCTACGTCGCTGCTGGTGGGCGCGTACTCAACGTGGTGGGCACCGGTGCAACCTTGGAGGAGGCCACGAAGGTGGCGTATGACGTGATTGAGAAGATCCAGCTCGACGGCTCTTTCTACCGCAAAGACATCGCACGCCCCGCGATTGACGGGGAGATCACGGTAGGCCCCTCCCGCTAGGACTCATGCGATAATGGGCCGCGTGAGTAACGCGAAGCCCAATAATGCCAACGTCCTGTCCAACCGCTACGCCTCGCCGGAGATGGCGCGGCTGTGGAGCGCCGAGCACAAGATCGTGCTCGAGCGCCAACTGTGGATCGCCGTGATGCGCGCGCAGCGTGACCTCGGCGTGGATATCCCCGACGAAGCAATTGCGGCATATGAGGCTGTGGTGGACCAGGTGGATCTTGGCTCCATCGCTGACCGTGAGCGTGTGACGCGCCACGACGTGAAGGCGCGCATTGAGGAATTCAATGCGCTGGCAGGCCACGAGCACATCCACAAGGGCATGACCAGCCGCGACTTGACGGAGAATGTGGAGCAGCTGCAGATCTACCGTTCGCTGGAGCTCGTGCGCGGTCGCGCTGTGGCGGTGCTCAACGCGGTGGGTAACCGTGCGGCGGAGTACCGTTCGTTGGTCATGGCTGGCCGTTCCCATAACGTGGCGGCGCAGGCCACCACGCTGGGGAAGCGCTTTGCGTCCGCTGCTGATGAGATGCTGGTGGCGCTCGACCGCGTGGAGGATCTGTTGAGCCGTTACCCGCTGCGCGGTATCAAGGGGCCGATGGGCACTGCGCAGGACATGCTGGACCTCGTCGATGCCGATGAGGCGAAGCTGAACCAGCTGGAGCGAGCTATCGCGCAGCATCTCGGGTTTGAGCGCATTTTCGATTCGGTGGGCCAGATCTATCCGCGTTCGCTCGACTTTGACGCAATTTCTGCCCTGGTGCAGCTTGGTGCCGGTCCGTCGAGCTTGGCGACCACGATCCGTCTCATGGCGGGCAACGAGACCGTGACGGAAGGCTTCAAGGAAGGCCAGGTCGGCTCCAGTGCCATGCCGCACAAGATGAATGCGCGTTCCTGCGAGCGCGTTGGTGGTTTCCAGGTGATTCTGCGCGGCTACCTCACGATGGTGGGCGACCTTGCTGGTCAGCAGTGGAATGAAGGCGACGTGTTCTGCTCTGTCGTGCGCCGTGTGGCGTTGCCAGATGCGTTCTTTGCTATCGACGGCATGATGGAGACTTTCCTCACCGTCCTGGCTGAGTTCGGTGCATTCCCCGCGATGATCACGCGTGAGCTGGACCGCTACCTGCCGTTCCTGGCCACCACGCGCATCCTTATGGCCAGCGTCCGCGCAGGTGTCGGCCGTGAGACCGCGCATGAGGTGATCAAGGAGCACGCGGTAGCCATGGCACTGGACATGCGCGAAAACGGTGCGGAGCAGAACCTAGTGGAGCGCCTCGCCGCGGATGATCGCCTGCCGCTCAATCAAGGGCAGCTAGAGGAGGCACTGGCGGACCGTCACGCTTTCATTGGTGCCGCAGAATCCCAGGTAGATAATGTCTTGGCGCGGATTCAGCAGTGGGCGAATAAGTACCCGGAAGCGGTTGCTTACACTCCTGGAGAGATCTTGTAGCTAAAGGCGTAACATCGCACGCATGCGTCCAGAGCTTTCTGACTATGAACATCTTTCCGCGGGCAAGGTCCGCGAGATCTATGAGATCGACGATGACACCCTTTTGATGGTGGCCACTGACCGGATTTCCGCGTTCGATTTTGCGCTCGAGCCGGAGATTCCGGACAAGGGCAAGATTCTCACCTACACCAGCGATTTCTTCTTTTCGCTTCTCAGCGGTGTGCCCAATCATCTTGCAGGCCCCCTCGATGACGAGAGGATCCCTGAGGAGGTCCTCGGCCGTGCCTTTGTGGTGAAGCGCCTGCAGATGATCCCCTTTGAGTGCGTCGCGCGTGGTTACCTGACAGGTTCGGGCAAGAAGGAGTATGACGCCAGCGGTTCCGTCTGTGGCGTCCCACTACCGGAGGGGCTCAAGGAGGCCTCGAAGCTGCCGGAGCCGATCTTCACGCCAGCCACCAAGGCGGAGCAGGGGGATCATGATGAGAATGTGCGGTTTGAGTACGTCGTGAAGCATGTGGGCAGCGAGCTCGCAGAGAAACTGCGCGAGGCCACGCTGGACATTTACACGCGCGCCGCGGAGTACACCGAGTCGCGCGGGATCATTCTTGCGGACACGAAATTCGAGTTCGGCCTGGACACAGACGGCACGCTCGTGCTTGCCGATGAAGTTTTGACCCCCGACTCCTCCCGCTACTGGCCCGCCGATTCGTATGAGGAGGGGCAGGTTCAGCCCAGCTTTGACAAGCAGTACGTACGCAACTGGTTGACCGGCCCGAAGTCCGGCTGGGACCCCGCAGAGGGCACGCCGCCGCCCGAGCTACCGGGCTCAGTGGTGGAGGCCACACGCGACCGCTACATCGAGGCGTACGAGCGCCTGTCGGGCCGCAAGTTCGTGTGATCTAGCGGGGGCTAGACTCGGTGGGCATGACTGACACGCCCACCCCACCTTCCGCACCGAAACACCCGATCACGCGCTCCTTCCATGGTCGTGACTTCGTGGATGATTATGAGTGGCTGCGCGACAAGGAATCGCCGGAAACCCTCGCCTACCTGGAGGCGGAGAACGCCTACACAAAACAGTGCACCGCGCACCTCGATGGCCTGACGGAACAGATCTATACCGAGATCAAGGCCCGCGTAAAAGAGACGGACATGTCTGTCCCGGTGCGCCAGGGCGATTGGTGGTACTACAGCCGCACCGAGGAAGGGAAGAACTACGGTATCAGCTGCCGCGTTCCTGTCGCTGAGGGTGGGGATCCGTGGATGCCGCCCACCCTGCCTGAGGATGGTTCGGGTCTGCCGGGGGAGCAGATCCTCTTGGACCTCAATGAGCTGGCGGAGGGGCATGACTTCTTCGCCGTCGGCGCGTCTAGCGTGAGCACATCCGGGCGTTACCTCGCCTTTTCGACGGACACCGCCGGCGACGAACGCTTTGACCTCCAGGTCAAAGACTTGGAAACCGGCGAGCTGTTGCCTGACATCATTACCGGCATTTTCTACGGCGCGACGTGGGCAGGGGAGAACTATCTGTTCTACATCCGCGTCGACGAGGCGTGGCGCCCGCACCAGATCTGGCGCCATAAGGTCGGTACCCCAGCCAGCGAGGATGTGCTGGTGTACGAGGAGGCAGACGAGAAATTCGGCGTCGGCATCGCTGCGGATCGCTCCGAGTCCTACCTGCTCATCCTGTCTTCGTCTTCGCTGACCACCGAGTACCGCGTCTTGCCTCTGAGCGACCCTGAAGGCGACTTCGAGGTTCTTTGGCCGCGCGAATCGGGTGTGGAGTACCACGTCGACTACGCCGCTGTTGCCGGGGAGGAGTACTGGATTGTCACCCACAATGCGTGTGGGGTGAACTCGGGGGTGGGCACGACGCGCGTAGGCAATCTTGTGTCGCTGTGCGAGCTGCGCGAGCTCATCCCGCACAGCGATGAGGTGCGCATTGAGGGCGTGGACACCTACCGTGATTTCGCCTTCGTTGCTTATCGGCGTGGCGGTATCGGCCGCCTCGCCGTCGCCGATCTGCGCCACGGCTTCGGTGAGTTCCGCGAGCTGGACTTCGACGAGGAGCTCTACACCGCCTCTTTGGGCGGCAATCCCGAGTGGGACGCACCTGTTGTGTGCGTGGTCTACACGTCCTTTACGCAGCCCGCGCAGGTGCTGAATTACCGCGTGGACACCGGTGAGTTCACGCTGCTCAAAGAGCAAGAAGTGCGCGGCGGCTACAACCCGGGGGACTATGTGGCCACCCGCATGTGGGCGACTGCGGCCGACGGCACGCGCGTGCCCATGTCGGTGGTGCGCCGCGCGGACCTGGACATGACCCAGCCCAACCCGACGCTGCTGTACGGCTACGGTTCCTATGAAGCATCGACGGATCCAGGCTTCTCCGTCGCGCGGTTGTCCCTGCTTGATCGCGGCATGGTGTGGGTCTGCGCGCACGTTCGCGGTGGCGGTGAGATGGGCCGCCTGTGGTACGACAACGGCAAGATGCTGGCGAAGAAGAACACGTTCACAGACTTCGTGGCCTGCGCAGATTCGCTTATCCGCGAGGGCCTCACCACCCCCTCCATGCTCGTCGCCGAAGGTGGCTCCGCCGGTGGCTTGCTCATGGGGGCAGTGGCGAACCTGGCGCCGGAGAAATTCGCCGGCATCCAGGCGATCGTGCCGTTCGTGGACCCGCTGACGTCGATTCTGAAGCCGGAACTGCCACTGACCGTCGGGGAGTGGGAAGAATGGGGCGACCCGTACCACGACCCCGGAGTCTACGACTACATGGCGGGCTATGCGCCGTACGAGAACGTGGAGGCGAAGAACTACCCGAACATTCTGACCGTGACCAGCATCAACGATACGCGTGTGCTGTATGTGGAGCCGGCGAAGTGGATCGCAAAACTGCGCGCCACGGCGACCGGTGGCCAGTTCCTGCTCAAAACCGAGATGGCTGCCGGCCACGGTGGTGTGTCCGGACGGTACGCGAAGTGGAAGCAGACGGCGTTCGAGTACGCGTGGACACTGCACACTGCCGGCGCGGTGAAATGAGTCACCTAAGGCACACCCGATGTGATGACAGGAAGCGCCCAGGAGTATTAATAACCTTAGAGATTCATTTCTAAGGGAGGGCCCGATGTCCACTGTCACGCCGGCCACTGGACCGCAGATTGCGGAGCCGAAGAAGCGTAAGGACAACACACACTGGCTCTACATCGGCGTCATCATTGCCGTGGTCGCGGGTATTACCCTCGGCCTCGTCGCGCCCGATGTTGCGGTGCAGTTGAAGCCACTGGGTGACACGTTCGTCTCGTTGATCAAGATGATCGTGGGGCCGGTGATCTTCTGCACCATCGTGCTGGGGATCGGTTCGGTGCGTTCGGCGGCAACCGTAGGTAAGACCGGTGGCTTGGCGCTCATCTACTTCACAGTCATGTCCACGTTTGCGCTTGCCATCGGCCTCGCAGTGGGCAACCTGATCAAACCCGGTGAAGGCTTGGGGCTCCACGGCGATGCGGCCGCCGGCGCCAAGTACGCCGAGCAGGCGGCGGAATCGGGCGGTCTCGTTGGCTTCGTCCAGGGGATCGTGCCGGAGACGTTCTTCTCCGCGTTCATTTCTGGGTCAATCCTGCAGGTGTTGTTCGTCGGGTTGCTGGTGGGCTTTGCTGTGCAGTCGATGGGTAAGCACGGCGAACCGATCCTCGGGTTTGTGGCGCACCTGCAAAAGCTGATCTTCAAGATCTTGAGCTGGATTCTCTGGCTCGCCCCCATCGGCGCATTCGGCGCTATGGCAGCCGTGGTAGGCAAGACGGGCATCCAGGCCGTGGTGCAGATGTTGGTGCTCATGGTGGCCTTCTACACCACCTGCGTCCTCTTCGTCTTTGGTGTGCTCGGCCTTGTGCTGTGGATCGTGGCGAAGGTCTCGCCGTGGTCCCTGTTCAAGTACTTGGGGCGCGAGTTCCTGCTCATCCTGGCCACCTCATCGTCGGAGTCTGCGCTGCCGAACCTCATGCGCAAGATGGAGCACCTGGGTGTGGACAAGTCCACCGTCGGCATCGTTGTGCCCACGGGCTACTCCTTCAACCTAGACGGCACCGCTATCTACCTGACCATGGCTTCCATCTTCATTGCGGACGCCATGAACATGCCGATGAGTATGGGGGAGCAGGTTTCGCTCCTCGTTTTCATGATCATTGCCTCCAAGGGTGCTGCCGGCGTTACCGGTGCAGGCCTAGCTACTTTGGCGGCTGGCCTGCAAGCCTTCCGTCCGGACCTGCTCTCCGGCGTGGGCATCATCGTGGGTATTGACCGCTTTATGTCCGAAGCACGAGCCCTGACAAACTTTGCCGGCAACTCCATTGCCACCCTCGTTGTGGGCACGTGGACACACACCGTGGACCATGAGCAGGTCAAGCGTGTGCTATCCGGCGATGACCCGTATGTTGCCGGTGATGATGATAGTCACGTGGACATGAGCAACCCCACGGTGGAGAATCCCGCCACGGCGCACCTGCAGCCAACACCGCAGGTGGATCTGTCGCAGTATCCGAAGCCGCCGCACTAACCACCGATGCAATAAACGCTGTAGCACTAGCTCCCAGCCCTCGCTCGCTTGTCCAGCGGGGGCTTCGTCGTCGCAGTAGAATGAGCGCCATGCCCGGCCACCTGCTCGTTTCCGTTTCTTCGATTTTCGATGAGACCCGTAAGGACGTCGAGAAGCTTGTGTCCACCTTGGATCAAGAGGGTGTTCCCGTGTCGATGTTGGTGGCGCCCCACATCGATAAGACGTGGCACTTGGCTAAAGACGATAAGACCCGTGGTTGGCTCAAAGAACAGATGGAGGATGGCCGTGGCCTCATCCTCAACGGCTTTGACCAGGCGGTGCAGGGCCGGCGGGCGGAGTTTGCGGCGTTGGAGGCGCATGAGGCGTCGTTACGCTTGAAGGGCGCGACCCGGCAGATGCGGAAACTGGGCTTTGACCTTGATACTTTCGCGCCACCGCGCTGGCGGATGTCGGAGGGCACGCTGGTGGCGCTGCAGGATTTTGATTTTCGGCTCGCCGCATCGACAAAGGGGATTCATTTTCTGCGTACGGGAGAGATTGAGCAAGCGCGTAACCTCTCCGTCGGTGAGGGTTTTGGTGCAGCAGGGTGGTGGCGCCGCAATATTATCGACGCCGCGGTGCGCAACGCGGAGCGTGGGAACACCGTCCGTCTGTCTGTCTCCGGACGCAACTTGGCCAAGAAGAAGGTGCGCACGGACTTCATTGCCGCCACCGTCGCCGCTGCTAACGAGGGCTTGAAGCCGGTCAACTACCGCGATCTCTGATGCGCGCCACCGAAGTTGCGTGAGCGCTGCACCCGCCCGATGACGCGGCACAGCAGGTAAATACCGAAAGAGATGAACGCCACGAACACGCTCACCGGGATGCCGGGGGCGAGTGAGATGATCATGCCACCGACTGCAGAAATCTCGGCGAAAATCAGGGACCACATGACTGCGCGCGCTGGGTTCGCGGTGATCTGCGCGGCCGCGGCACCAGGTGTGATCATGAGTGACATGACCAGCAGCGCGCCGACGATCTGCACGGATTGAGCAGACGCAACGCCGACGAGCACGGCAAACGCGATGGCCATGTAACGTACGTTCACGCCGGTAGCGGCGGACATTACGGGGTCTGCGGACGCGAAAATCAGTGGCCGCCACAGCACCACGACGGTGACCACCACAGCCACGGTTGTCGCCGCTAGAAGCCACACGCTTGAGCTCGACACCCCCACAATCTGCCCCGTCAACAACGCCAACGCCCGGTTCGAGTTACCGGGGTAGAGGTGAATGAACAGCACCGAGAGTCCCATGCCAAAGCTCATCACCACGCCAACGGCGGAGTCTTGCTGCCCTCGGAATCCTAGGACGGCGAGCGTGAGCGCGGCGACAATCGCGCCGGCGATCGCACCCACCCCCACGTTGAGCCCGAAGAGCAGTGCGGCGGACGCGCCCATAAGTGCGAGCTCCGAGGTCGCGTGCACGGAGAACGACATCTGCCGCAGCACAATGAGTGGCGCCATGACGCCGGACAAGATGCCCAGCAGCGCGCTGGCCACGAGCGTTGTCTGCACGAAGTCGAGGCTTAGTAGGTACTGCGTGGTCGCCAATGCCTCGCTCATAGGACCACCATCCGTCCGTTAGTCTCCACGACGTCGACGTGGGTGCCGTAGAGCTCGCTGAGTACATCGGATCGCATGACCTCGCGCACCGTGCCGGTGACATGGCCGTTCGGGCCAAGGTAGAGCACGCGGTCCACAGCATCCAAGAAGGGGTTGATGGAGTGCGTCACGCACACCACGGCCGCACCGCCATCGGCGAGTGCGCGGAAGCGGGTGACGGTGTCGCGTTCGCGGGCGATGTCGAGGGAGAGGAGGGGTTCGTCGGCAAGCAATAACGCGGGATTGTTGACTAGTGCCTGGGCGTGGCGCACGAGTTGCTGCTGCCCGCCGGACAACAGCCCCACGCGCTGATCTGCGAAGGCGAGCGCCCCTACGCGAGCGAGGGCCTTGTCCACGTCTTTTTTCTTCGGTCCCCGCCGCAACATCCGGTGATCCATCGCGAGTGCCACCAAATCGCGCGATCGCACCGGCAAATCCTGCGGAAACATGGACTGCTGCGGGATGTAGCCCACGCGGCCATTCACCGCGACGGTGCCATGCGAGAGGGGCTGGGTGCCCAGAATCGTGCGCAAGAGTGTGGACTTTCCCACCCCGTTGGGGCCGAGCACGCACACGATTTCGCCGCTGTCCAGCACGAGGTCGAGGCCCGACCAGAGCGGCTGAACAGCGGCGTCGTTGAACTGCAGAATCACGGTGAAAGTCTAACCGGCAAAGTTGCCCAGTTGCGCATCAGTGCGCGGTTCCGCTTCGTCGACGATCTTCTGCACGTTGTCCACAATCTGTTCGAAGTAGTCCAGGAAATCCATGCCCTCTGGCGGGGTCTCGTTGATCTCCACGATGGGTAGGTTCTGCTTCTCCGCAGCCTCTTTTAGGCGCTGCGTGGCGTTGTTCGTGGACTGAGTGTTGACTACGAGGAAATCTAGAATCCCACTGTTGATGAGTTCGAGGAACTCCGCGACCTCTCCTGCGGATGGCTCGCTTTCATTGAGAGTGGTCAGCAGGTACTTCTCCGGGGTCAGGTCGTGCAGCTCAGTGCCCCAGATCATCGGCGCGGCGATCGGCTCCGTCATTGCCAGGTGCACGTGCGGCATCGCGTTGAGCTTCTCGGTGATCGCGTCCATGCGGCGGTCAACCTCGCTCGCATCACCGCCAGCTCGCTTAGCGACGGCATCCGCCACCTCCTTCACCTTCCCCGGCGCCAGCCAAATGTGCTCGAGGTCATTGATGTCCGTGGGGATCTCGGTGAAGTCGTGGCCGTGATCGTGGCCAGCGTGATCATGGTCGTGGCCGTGATCATGGTCATGGTGCGCGTGCTCGTCATGCTCACCGTGCTCACCGTGTGCGTGTTCGTCATGTGCATGCTCGTCGCTTGAAAGGGGGATGGCGTGGATCACGCGGTCCTGTTCGGCGACGCGGTAGAGGTTGGCGTCATAGTGCCCACCGTTGGCCACGACGGTGCCGGCTTCACGGATATTGGCCAGGTCGGCTGCGGAAGCCTCGTAGGTGTGCGGGTCAATCGACTGGCCCGAAATGATGGCGGGCACCTCTTTGTCGGTGACGGCGGAGGCGACGTCGGCCCACACGCTGGTGGTGGCGATGATGTTGGTGGGGTCGGCGGCCTTGGTGGCGTCGACAGCTTTTGTGTCGGCGGGTTCGGAGGAGCAGGCGGTCAGCCCTGCACCCACGAGAGCAAGTGTGGCGAGCGCGGCTGAGGCGCGGTGAATTCTCGTGTTTCGCATAGGTGCGATTTAACCAATAATGAAAACTGTTTTCAACTCTCTTGTTGGGTGTAAGCGGGGTGTCCAGCGCTTCCGATATACTGAACCGCGTCTTCAGACCTCCAAAACTGTGAAGGATTCTCATGGCACGAGTCGTTGTTAATGTCATGCCCAAGGCTGAAATTCTGGATCCGCAAGGACAGGCTGTGCACCGAGCGCTGGGGCGCATTGGTGTGAACGGGGTGACGGATGTCCGCCAAGGTAAGCGTTTTGAGCTAGAGGTTGAGGACTCCGTGACTGATGAGCAACTGCAACATCTTGCGGAAACGCTGCTGACCAACACGGTGATCGAGGACTTTGTTGTCGTGCGGGAGGACGCCCAGTGAGCGCGACCATTGGTGTGATCACCTTCCCTGGCACTCTCGATGATGTTGATGCGGTGTGCGCGGTCCGTCTCGGTGGGGCAACCCCGAAAGGGTTGTGGCACGCAGATGAGGATCTGTCGGGCGTTGACGCCGTCATTGTTCCCGGTGGTTTCTCTTACGGTGACTACCTGCGTTCTGGTGCGATCGCTGCGATGGCCCCGATGATGAAGGCTGTGGTGGAGGCTGCCGGTAAGGGCATGCCTGTGCTGGGCATTTGCAATGGTTTCCAGATTCTCACGGAGGCTGGTCTACTGCCGGGCGCGTTGACTCGTAACAAGGGCCTGCACTTCCACTGCACGGACACGTTTTTGGAAGTGGCTAATGCGGAGACTGCGTGGACAAACCAGTTTGAGTCCGGCCAGAAGATCCTTGTGCCGGCGAAGCATGGGGAGGGCCGCTTTCAGGCGGACCAGGCCACCATCGATGCGTTGGAGGCTGAGGGCCGCGTGGTGTTCCGCTACACGGATAACTTCAATGGCTCCATGAACTCCATTGCGGGTGTGACGAGTGAGAACCGTCGTGTTGTTGGCCTTATGCCACACCCGGAGCATGCGATTGATCTGTTGACTGGCCCGTCCGAGGACGGTCTGGGTCTGATCCATTCGGTGCTGAACGACATTTCAAAGATCGGAGCGTGATCCACGTGCAGGTTAAAAATGACACCGTCGAGGTCGCGAAGAGCAGTCCGGAGCTGGAGCAGCCATACGAGGCACTGGGCTTGAAGGACGATGAATACGCCCGTATCCGTGAGATCTTGGGCCGCCGTCCGACGGACGCGGAGCTCACCGTGTACTCGGTGATGTGGTCAGAGCACTGCTCGTATAAGTCTTCCAAGGTGCACCTGCGCTACTTCGGCGAGACGATGACGGAGGAAATGGCCTCCAAGATCCTCGCCGGTATTGGGGAAAACGCTGGTGTGGTGGATATCGGTGGCGGTGACGCCGTGACGTTCCGCGTGGAAAGCCACAACCACCCCTCCTTCGTGGAGCCGTATCAGGGTGCCGCTACTGGCGTGGGTGGCATTGTGCGCGACATCATGGCCATGGGCGCCCGGCCGATCGCCGTGATGGACCAGCTGCGTTTCGGCGCCATCGACGCGGAGGACACCAAGCGCGTGCTGCCGGGCGTTGTCGCCGGTATCGGTGGTTACGGCAACTCGCTGGGCCTGCCAAACATTGGCGGGGAGACCGTCTTTGACGCTGCTTACGCCGGAAACCCACTGGTCAACGCATTGTGTGTGGGTTCGCTGAAGGTGGAAGACCTTCACCTGGCGTTCGCATCCGGCACCGGCAACAAGGTGATGCTCTTTGGTTCCCGCACCGGCCTTGATGGCATCGGTGGCGTGTCTGTGCTGGGCTCTGCCTCCTTCGAAGAGGGCGAAGAGCGCAAGCTGCCGGCCGTCCAAGTGGGGGACCCGTTCGCCGAGAAGGTTCTCATCGAGTGCTGTCTTGAGCTGTACGCCGCCGACGTTGTCGTGGGGATACAGGACCTTGGTGGCGGTGGCTTGTCTTGTGCGACCTCCGAGCTGGCAGCTGCTGGTGACGGTGGTATGCGCATCAACCTCGATGCTGTTCCGCTGCGCGCGGAGAACATGACCGCCGCGGAGATCCTCGCCTCCGAGTCCCAGGAGCGCATGTGCGCCATTGTGGCCCCGGACAACGTGGAGCGTTTCAAGGAGATCTGCGCCAAGTGGGATGTCACCTGCGCTGAGATCGGTGAGGTCACCGACGAGGATGATCGTCTTGTCATTACCCACAACGGTGAGGTCGTGCTTGATGCACCGTCGTCCACCATTGCGGATGAAGCACCGGTCTACGAGCGTCCGTGGGCGCGGCCGGAGTGGCAGGATGAGGTGCAGGGAGGGGGAGACGTCGATAAGCCTGAGCAGCTACGTGAGGCCTGGCTGAAACTCGTGGCATCCCCCGCGCTGTGCTCGCGCGATTGGATCACCGAGCAGTACGACCGCTATGTGCGCGGCAACACGGTGCAAGCGCGGCACGCGAACTCGGGCGTTCTGCGTATCGACGAATCCACGGGCCGCGGCGTAGCCATCTCCGCCGATGCATCTGGCCGCTACACCTTCCTGGACCCGAACATGGGTGCGCGACTGGCTCTGGCGGAGGCGTACCGTAACGTGGCCGTCACGGGTGCTCGCCCGGTGGCGGTGACGAACTGCTTGAACTTCGGTTCCCCGGAAAACCCCGATGTGATGTGGCAATTCCGTGAGGCTGTGCATGGTTTGGCGGACGGCTCCCGTGAGCTGGGTATCCCGGTCTCCGGTGGCAATGTGTCCTTCTACAACCAGACCGGTGATACACCGATTTTGCCGACCCCGGTGGTGGGTGTTCTCGGCGTGATTGAGAACGTGGCGGATTCGGTGACCCACCGCGTGGTGAACAATGAGGACAAGGATGTCCTCGTGCTGCTTGGTGAGACGAAGGATGAGTTTGGTGGCTCCGTTTGGCAGGAGATCTCCGGTGCAGGGTTGTCTGGTCTGCCGCCGCAGGTGGACCTGGCTAATGAGGCGCGTCTGGCTGATTTCTTCTGTGACAAGGCCGAGGGGCTTACCGCCGCCCACGACCTGTCTGAGGGTGGCCTGGGTCAGGCTGTTTTCGAGATGATTAAGGACACAGAGAAGGGCGCTGAACTGGACCTGTCCGGCGTTTATGCCGACGCATTCACCGCCCTGTTCTCCGAGTCCGCATCTCGCGTACTGGTGGCGTGCAGCCCGGACCGCGTTGACCGCGTTGTCGCCGATGCCACTGAGCTGGGCATCCCGGTGGCCATCGTTGGTTCCACCAACATGAGCGGCGAGATCACCTTCGCCGACGGCACCCCGGCCGCTGGCCAGTCCGTGAGTGTGGCACAGCTGCGTGAGGCATGGTCGGCGACGATGCCGGGCTACTTCGCCCACGCAGATGCGCCGAACTCAGCGGTGTAGCCGGTTTAGCGCAGCAACACCAGCGGCCCCCGCGATGAAGTGGGGGCCGTTTCGCGGTGCAGAACTTAGTCGATGGTCTGGGTTGCCGGAACCGGCTCAATGAGTGGCATTGGTTGGTACTTCTCACGCAGTTGGCGCAGGGTATCGGTGTGCTCCCACAGTGCCTTGTCTTCAGTGGTGACAGGGGTGAATTGGCGGGCGGGGAGGGGATTGCCGTCGATGTCGATGCCCACGTAGGTGAAGGTGGCGTGAATTGCCGTTTCTAGGTTTTCCCGCCCGCCACGCGGATTACCGGCACGGACGTGGGTTGTCACAGCCATGCTGCGTTTACCGGTTTGGGTGAGGCGCGAGTCCACTTCAATGAGGTCGCCGATGGCGATGGGTTTGTAGAAGCGGATGCCACCGGCGTAGACGGCGACGGTGCGTTCGCCGGCCCATTCCATGGTGATGGAGGTGCCGGCGCTGTCGATCCATTCCATGGCGGTGCCGCCGTGGACTTTGCCGCCCCAGTTGATGTCCGTTGGTTTGGCCATGAAGCGGTGGATGATGCGGGGTGCAGTCGATTCACCGTCGTAGGTGTGCTTGAGCATTTCCGATTCGATGTCGGAGCGCAGCTGGATGCGGGATTTCGCGGCGTGTTCGGCGCGGCGTTCTTCGTCGGTGGTGGGTATGAAGGTGGGTACTGCCATGGATTTGCCGGTTTCAGTGTCCTTGGCCACGAAGATAACCAGGCAGTCGCAGGCGCGGGTGAATACGCCTTCGCGCGGGTCGGCGGATAGCACCTCGTTCACGATGTGCATGGAGGAGCGTCCGGTCATGGCGATGCGGGAGCGTACTTCCACGATGTGCCCGGATGGGATGGGGCGGGTGAAGTGGATGTGCCCCACGTAGGCGGTGACGCAGTAGGTGGAGGACCATTGCACGGCGCAGGCGTAGGCGGCTTTATCGATCCATTCCAGCACGCGTCCGCCAGACACGCCTTGGGCGCCGGCGAGGATCACGTCCGTCGGTGCGGCCATGAATCGGAGGGTGATGGAGGGGGATTTTTCTACGGTCACACGAGGTGTTTCAGTTCCAGTGCTGGGCGTCATTAGCACAACACTACTCGCTTAGCCGCGGCATTTTAGGATGGGCGTATGGCTGTGAAGAATGATCCGCTGGCGACACGGGAGGCGATTGCGGCGATTGCGGGGTGGATTGTGGATCCGGAGAGCGTGGAGAAGCCTTCGCGTGCGTTGCTCGCAGATGCTTGTCGACGTTCCGCCCGCGCCCTCGCTGCCGAACTACCTGGTCACACCGTCGAGTTGCGCGTGCCCCCATTCGTGGCGGTGCAGTGCGTTGAGGGGCCGCGGCATACCCGTGGGACCCCACCGAACGTGGTGGAGATGGTCCCTGAGGTGTGGTTGCAGGTGGCTACTGGGTTGATTGATTTTGATGAGGCTGTGGCCGATGGGCGGATTTATGCTTCGGGGTCCCGGGCGGGTGAGGTTGCGGCGGGTCTTCCGGTGATTGCCCTCCCGGCCAGCTAATCAACTAGGGTTGAGGCCGTGCAAAGCGTGAACAACGGTGCTTCTACTGGTGTGCCCGTGTCCCTGGATGCTGATGAGCAGGAGCCACGCGAAGAATGTGGTGTGTTTGGTGTCTGGGCGCCGGGAGAAGACGTATCTAAGCTGACCTATTTTGGCTTGTTCGCCCTGCAGCACCGCGGCCAGGAGGGCGCGGGCATTGCGGTGGGAGACAAGGGCCGGATCGTGGTGTTTAAGGATAGCGGTCTGGTGTCCCAGGTTTTTGATGAGGCAATCTTGGACGCACTCCAAGGCGATGTGGCCATCGGTCACACCCGTTATTCCACGGCGGGGTCTCAGGACTGGGAAAACGTTCAGCCGATGTTCCGCACCTCACCCGACGGTACGGATGTGTCCTTGGGGCATAACGGCAATCTGACGAACTACGCCACGTTGCAGGCTGAAGCGATTGAACGCCGCCTTGTGGCCACTGAGGGAGTGGAGGGACACGGTTCTTCCTCCGACACGGCGGTGGTGTCGGCGTTGCTTGCGGATGGAGTGCGCGATGGCCGTACCCTCCTTGACTCTGCCCGCGAACTGCTTCCGAAGCTGCAGGGCGCATTCTGCCTTGTCTTTACTGATGGACACACCCTGTACGCTGCGCGTGACCCGCACGGTGTGCGTCCTCTGTCGCTGGGGCGCCTGGAGCAGGGCTGGGTCATTGCTAGTGAGACCGCTGCGTTAGACATCACTGGTGCTTCTTTCGTGCGTGACATCGCACCGGGTGAGCTTATTGCTATTAGCGCCTCCGGTATTCACACTGAGAATTACGCAAAGCCAGCGCCGAAGACCTGCGTGTTTGAGTACGTCTACATTGCCCGCCCGGATTCTGTGGTGGAAGGTAAGACAGTCAATGCTGCTCGTCTGGAGATCGGGCGCCGTTTGTCGCGGGTGGCGCCGGTGGACGCGGACGTCGTTATGCCAGTGCCTGAATCCGGCACCCCAGCGGCGATAGGCTACGCGGAGGCCTCTGGTATTCCTTTTGCACAGGGCCTGATGAAGAACGCTTATGTGGGGCGCACCTTCATCCAGCCGTCGGATACCTTGCGGCAGCTGGGTTTGCGTCTGAAGCTCAACCCGGTGCGCGAGATCATTGCGGGCAAGTCCCTCGTCGTCGTGGACGATTCCATCGTGCGCGGCAATACCCAGCGCAAACTTATCCGCATGTTGCGCGAAGCGGGCGCAGGGGAAGTACATGTGCGTATTGCCTCTCCGCCGGTGAAGTGGCCGTGTTTCTACGGCATTGACTTTGCTAGCCCCGGCGAGCTCATCGCTAACAACGCGGGCGGGGATGAGGATGCTGTGGCAGAGAACATTTGCCGCGTCATCGGCGCAGATACACTCGCGTTTGTGTCTATTGATGACATGATTGCTGCCACCGAACGCCCGGCCGACAGCCTGTGCGCCGCCTGCTTTGACGGCCACTACCCGCTGGGTCTGCCGGAAAACAACGTCAACGCTGACGCCGTCCGGCGTATTCAGGAAGGGATGTTTTAAGCCATGACCACCCCGGATAACACCAACCCCGTTTCCTATGCCGCTGCTGGCGTGGACATCGAAGCTGGTGACCGTGCCGTCGAGCTGTTCAAGGACCACGCCAAGCGCGCCTCTCGCCCGGAGGTACGCGGTGGCCTTGGTGGTTTCGCTGGCCTTTTTGCCTTGGGTAAGTACAAGGAGCCGCTGCTTGCTGCGGGCTCCGATGGTGTGGGCACGAAGCTCGCCGTGGCGCAGGCTATGGGCATTCACAACACCATCGGCATCGACTTGGTGGCCATGTGCGTCGACGACCTGGTGGTGTGTGGCGCGGAGCCCCTGTTCCTGCAGGACTACATCGCCATCGGCAAGGTTGTGCCCGAAAAGGTCGCGCAGATCGTCGAAGGAATCGCTGAAGGGTGCGTCCAGGCTGGATGCGCCCTGCTCGGCGGGGAAACAGCGGAGCACCCCGGTGTCATGGGTGAAAATGACTACGACGTTTCCGCCACCGCCGTTGGTGTCGTCGAAGCTGATGAGCTACTCGGCCCGGATCGCGTGCGTGAAGGCGACGTGATCATCGGCATGGCGTCATCTGGCCTGCACTCCAACGGCTACTCCCTAGCGCGCCACGTGCTGCTGGAGAAAGCAGGCCTGCCTCTCGACGGCCATGTGGACGAGCTCGGCCGCACCCTCGGCGAAGAGCTTCTAGAGCCGACCCGCATCTATGCGCTTGACTGCCTGGCTCTGGCCAATGAGTGTGAAGTGCGCACCTTCTGCCACGTCACCGGTGGCGGCCTGGTGGGCAACATGGAGCGCATCATCCCCGAAGGCAAGGTGGCAGAGATGCACCGCGCCACCTGGTCTCCCGCCCCGATCTTCCACACCATTGCGGAGGTGGGTAACGTGCCGGTAGAGGAGATGGAGAAGACCTTCAACGCCGGCGTAGGCATGGTTGCCATCGTCGCCCCGGAGGACCGCGACCGCGCATTGGCTATGCTCACCGCACGTCACGTGGACTGCTGGGAGCTCGGTGTTGTCCGCGGTGCAACCGAAGCGGATGAAGGCCAGCGTGCGACGCTAGTAGGAACCCACGCGGGTTAAGCACGGCTACATGCCTGCGCATTCCTCCTGGCACAGGCGATGTCGCGCATAATTTGACTCGCACGCTATAGTGGCTGCAGGACAAATTTCACGGATATTATTTGGGGCCGCCGACTATTTCGGCCGCCCTTTAGACACCTCAAGGGGGTCACTGCCATGGGCCGCGGACGCGCCAAAGCAAAGCAGACCAAGGTTGCACGCCAGCTCAAGTACAACACGCCCGAGATGGACCTGGAATCTCTCCAGCGTGAACTTGCTGGACAGAACTCCAACTCCCGGTGGGATGAGGACGATGACTATGAGGTAGATGACCAGTACGCGGAATATGCGGACTGGGACGACGAAGACGTTGAGGAAGACAAGCGTTAACCTCCCGTAGGTGTATCCTCCGCGGTATGAACAAACTAGGCAGCATGGCAGACATGCGCTGCGGCCAGTGGTATCTACCGGACTCTGAGGAAGCACAGGAGCAGCATCGCGTTACGTGGGAGCGGACCCGTGAGTTCAATGCGTTGGGCAACACGGACCCTGTGCGTGCGCAGGAGTTGCTGGGGGCGATGTTCTCACCGCAGTCAGCGGTCCCGGAGGTTTTGGGTCCGCTGCACCTGGAGTTCGGGGTGAACACCACCTTCGGCGAAGGATGCTTTGTCAACTTCAACTGCGTGATCTTGGATATCGCGGAGATCACCATTGGCGCCGGGTCGATGTTTGGGCCTGCGTGTCAGCTGATTACGGTGGGCCACCCGGTGGATGATGCTGCGAAGCGCGCGGAAGGCTGGGAGCGCGCCCAACCGATCACGATTGGTCGCAATTGTTGGTTCGGTGCCGGCGCGATGGTCATGCCGGGCGTCACCATCGGCGATAATTGCGTGATTGCCGCCGGCGCTGTGGTGACCAAGGACGTTGCCGCAGGTTCCCTCGTTGCCGGTGTCCCTGCACGCGTGAAGCGCGAGATCAGTTAGTACGCCCGCGCAGCTTATCGACGGCTACTCGCCCCGCCCGCTCCCCCTCATCCTTCGGCATGGAATCCGGGTCCACGGTGGCAGAGACGTTGATCTCTTGGACGACTTCGTTGTCGCCGTCCGCGCTTTCAGCGCGGACACTGGCAATGACGTCGAGCTGCGCACCCGTGTCGATGGCTTGAGTGAGAGCGGAGCGCTTCACCAGCGCAAGCGCGATCGGACCGTAGTCGCAGTCGTGGACGATCGAGCCAACGTGGCCGACGGTGCGCCCACCGAAGGTGACCGGGTCGCCCGGTTTGGGGTCCAGGGGTGCGGAGCCGTCGATATGCAGCAGCACGAGCAGGCGCGGTGAGCGGCCAAGGTTTTCCACACGCGCGACGGTTTCTTGTCCGCGGTAGCAGCCCTTATCCAGGTGCACTGCGCCGAGGTTCTCCCCGCGGCGGATGAGAGTGTGGGCTTCGTGCGGAATTGACTTATTGTCCAAGTCCACGCGCAGTTCCGGCTCAAGCGCCTTGATGCGCTCCGCGGTGAAGGCCATGAGGCCTGCGCGATCCAAACCTGCGGAGGTACCGGCGCCAGAGCTACCGGCTGAGTCTCCAGCGGGTCCCTCCACCGGAGACGTTAATGCCTTGTAAGCGGCGGCGAGGTCGGGGCGGGGAACGGCGACGTCGATACGCCGAGCGGCGGACCAGGGGACGGTGCGCTCGAAGGCGGCGGTGATGCCGGCACCGCTCAGGAATTCAGCGGGTGAGAAGCTCGACGGCGCACCCAGCACCGTGAGGATTCCCAGGTCTGCCTCTTCCACGGTGACCTCGGACCAGAAGACCATCTTGGTCAGGAAGTCCCGGAAGGAATCCAGGGAGTATGAGGGGAGGTCGAGGTAGAAGGTTGGCGCGGCGTCGATAAGCGACACATCTGCGTGGTGCAGGATGCGGCCCTGCATGTCCAAGTCGAGCGCGGCGGCGGAAAAGCCTGGCTCCACGTCGTCGAGTTTCTGGCTCAGCAGGTTGTTCAAGAACGTGGCGGCATCAGGCCCGGTGACGCGCAGGACACCGCGGTGGCTGCGGTCCACCACAACCCCGCCACGGGAGATGAGGCGTTGTTCCCGCAGGGGGTCGCCGTAGTGCCAGGGCACACCAGCGGCGTCGAAAGGTGATGTGGCGGCGTCCGGAAGTTCGGTCGCGCCACGGAAAGCAAGCAGCGGAGAACGGTACGTATGCACGCACCTGATCATACGTGGGCATAATTGGGGGCATGCTTCCAGTACAACCTGCTCAAGCCCCTGTTATTTATCTCGTGGAGCCGTTCGGCGGATCCATGCGCAGGCAAAACGTGAATCTGCCGCACGTGTTTTGGGATGATGCGGCCGTCACTCGCGGCGATGGATGTTTTGAAACGATCCTCGTGCACGGTGGTGAACCTGTGAACTTGGATGCGCACATTGCACGCTTCACGCGGTCTGCAGCGCTGCTTGACTTGCCTGAGCCGGTGGCGGAGACGTGGCGTACGGCCACGCTTGAGGCCGTGGGAGACTTCGTGCAGGAATCTGGCCTTGACCCGCAGGACGTAGAAGCCAAGTGCCAGTGGACCTACACCCGCGGCCGTGAAACCACGGGCGTACCCACCGCGTGGGTGTCTGTGCGGCCGATCCCGAAGGAGCAGCTCAAGCAACGTAAGAAGGGCGTGAAGGTGATCACTGCCTCGCGCGGCTACACGCTCACGACCACGGATGACACCCCGTGGTTGACGGTGGGTGCGAAGTCGCTTAACTATGCCACCGCGATGGCCGCGTTGCGCTGGGCGAAGAAGCAAGGCTGTGACGACGTCATCTTCGTTGACCCCGCCACCGGCCGTGTGCTCGAAGGTGCGACGTCCACGGTGATCACAGTGAAAGGCGATAAACTGCGTACACCGGTCACCGGTGGGGACGTGCTGCCCGGAACAACGCAGGCCGCTATTTTCCGCCTCGCCGAAGAGCGCGGCTGGCGCTGCAAGGAGAAGGATCTCACGGTCGACGACATGCTTGGCGCGGATCAAGTGTGGCTGGTGAGCTCCGTGCGCGGCGGGGTGCGCGTCACAGAGATCGACGGCACAGCAACGAAGGCCCCGTCCAAGAAGGACGAGGCCACTGTTGCTTCGCTTATCAGGGAAGCGCGGACAACGGTTTAATTCCCCTAGCCCGCAATCCTCTTCAGCTCCCCGGACATGTACGGGACGAAGCTGATGTCGTCTTTCGTGGAGCCGGGGGCGACGCGCTCATCCACCCAGCCGAGGTTGTTGTTGGGCATGAGGCCGTAAATGCGTTTGCCAGGGCCGTGGGTGGACGGGCCGGTTTCAGTAGCGATGGTGGATGCGGAGGTCAGCTGCCATGCACGCTCGTTGACAGGTTCACCGTAGAGGACCTCCACGAGGCCACGGGAGTTAGTCAGGGTGACCTCAATTTCGTCTTTGAGGGAGATGCGCCAGAAGCCGATTTCGCGCTGGTCGGCACCGGTGGAGTTGCCATCTTCGTCGATACGCCAGATGCGTGAATCAAAGCGCAGGTAATTCTCCCCGTCGTGGGAGATGACCAGCTGCTGGCCGAAGGCGTACTCGGTGTGGTTGCCGTCTTCCGCCAAATCTACTGCTTGGCCGGTGCCCTGCCACACGCCTACCAAGGGAAGCAGGCCAAGGAGGCCATCGTGCAGGTTGGGTCCTTCGCGCAGGTTCGCCGTGTCATCGGGCAGCGGAATCTCGTCGAGGTCCAGCGCCGGGATATTGCGGTGCGCCGTGTTCTTGGACTGTTCTGCGGCCAAGTTCACAGCGGCGTTACCGTCAAGGCTGACGCGCTCAGGCGCGTCAGCGGTGTCAGCGGTGTCAGCGGTGTCAGGAGTGTCAGGGGTGTTCGTTTCGTTCGTTTCCATGTCCGCCCAGCGTAGTCCTCTCACCGAGCGGGTGCGGTGATGGGCGACAGGTCAGCAGGGCTGAGCGTCACATTTCGCTTCGCGGCGGAAAAACGGATGGAACCACCGGCCACTTCTACTTTGTCTGCTTGACCGCCGATGGGCAGATCGCGAGTGTCCAAGCTGAGGGTGAAGGCGCGGGAGACGGTGTCGGCGTGGTCGGGGGAGACGTCGATAAGCGAAATGGGCTCCATGATGAACTCCGTTCCCTTGAGCCGCAGGGTGACCACCACGGTGGATTGCTCCTCCATGCCGGGCACAGTGCCGGTGAGCTGGGCTTCGCTGGCGGAACCGCCGGTGGGGGAGATGTCGTAGGGGTTGGAGATGTCCAGGTCGGTCATATTCAGCAGTTCGCCGAAAGCAACGCCGTCGAGGGACAGGGTGCGGTCCACACGCTTGGCGGGTGCCCCCACAAAATCCCCGGCGTAGGCCTTGTTAGCGGGAATCGTGATCTCATAAATATCGGTGCGCGAATTCACGGTTAGGCCCGCGGTATCCACGTCAAGAGCCTGGAGGCTCACGCGGGGAATCTCACCGCTGCGCAGCACTTGCGCGAAAGGGAAACCGCCCACGTAGGTGTCCGGATCAGCCGGCAGCTGGTCCTGGGTGCGTGCCTGCACCGCCAGATGCCGTTCGACTTTCGCTGCCGTCGCGGCATCCACCACGAAAGCCGTAGCTGGCACGGCCAGTACTACGGCAGCAGCAACATAAGCCTTCACGTTCATGCCCTCACCGTAGTCTCCCCGTAGCCTTGAACTATGAATGAACCACAGTTCCACGTCACAGAAGCTCGCGAGCTTCTCAGTAGCGTCGCACAGCACGATGGGGTTGAGGCTTTCAGCGAGGCGTTCGTGCGGGGTCTCGACGGCAGCCACGAGCACTTCACTGTGCGCGACCACAACACGCTCATCGCTCTAGCCGGGCTCGCCCCTGACGGGTCCGCGGAGGTTGCGGTTCATCCTGCTTATCGACGCCTCGGCCACGGCACCGCCCTCATCTCCCAGACCCTCACCCGTCGTCCCGATGCTGGCCTGTGGGCGCATGGGAACCTTGCTGCCGCGAGGGCTCTTGCGGCAGCGTTGGGGCTTAAACCAACCCGGGAATTGCTGTTCATGGCGGTGGAAGGGGAGGCGCTCGCGGGCATTGGCGCGCCCGGTTCTACCGCGGAGGTGCTCACCGAACAGGAGGGAATAAGGGAGAGTAGTTATGCGGAGGAGCCCGCGGATAAGCAATGGCTCCAGGTAAACAATGAAGCGTTCCACTGGCACCCTGAACAAGGTGGCTGGGACCTGGCGCGACTGCATGAGGCAATGAACACGGAGTGGTTCGACCCAGAGGGCGTCCGATTTCTGTTTGACGGCGACTCACTGGCGGGTTTTCACTGGACAAAACGTCACTCTGACACGCTTGGTGAGGTCTACGTGGTGGGCGTAGCCGATGCCTACCGCGGGCGGGGTCTAGGTGATCCCCTCATGCGAGCAGGGGTGGAACATCTCGTCGCCGGGGGTGCCAGAAAAGTGATCTTGTACGTCGAAGCCGACAATCAACCCGCAGTGAAACGCTACGAACAACTCGGATTTGCCGTGGTAGAACGCCACGTTGTGTACAAATCGACAAAGTTAACTCATTGTTCACCGATTTAGGCCTTTGCAATTAACACTCGGCCCGTACCTTCGCTCGGTGTGAGCACTCAGGCGCCATACGTGGCTGCTTGGGACCGATGCTCAGAAGAAAATCTGAATTCGCACCGGAAAGGTATCCCCCGTGATCCGTAACTTCAAGCGCTCCGCCGCAATCGCCGGCGTTGCAGCCATCGCTTCTGTCTCCCTGGTTGCATGCGGCGACTCCAACGACAATGCCGCTAACGGCGACAACGCATCCTCCGCTAAAGATGCAACCGCCATTGAGGGCCTGTCTGGTCAGACCGGCCAGCTCGTTGCTGAGGGTGCTACCTCCCAGGCCAACGCAATGGATTACTTTGGCTCCCGCTACGCCGAAGCTGTTTCGGGCGCTAACCTCGCCTACAACGCAACTGGTTCCGGTTCCGGTATCAAGAACTTCATCGGCAACCAGGCAGTCTTCGCTGGCTCTGACTCCCCGCTGAAGGAAGATAAGGGCGAGGTTGAGCAGGCGCGCGAGCGTTGCGGTGGCAACGACGCATGGCACCTGCCGATGGTCATCGGCCCGGTTGCTGTTGCTTTCAACCTTGACGGTGTTGCGGACTTGAACCTCACCGTTGACAACATTGTGGAGATCTTCAACGGCACCATCACCAAGTGGAACGACCCGAAGATCGCTGAGAACAACGAGAGCGCAGAGCTACCCGACCAGGACATCTCCGTCATCTACCGCTCTGACGAATCCGGTACCTCCGACAACTTCCAGAAGTTCCTCTCCGCTGCTTCTGATGGCAAGTGGGAGGGCGAAGGTAAGGCATTCCCGCAGTCTGTCGGCGCTGGCGCTAACGGCTCCACCGCTGTGGCAGAGCAGGTGAAGGCGACCTCCGGCGCTGTCACCTACGTTGAGGCTGGCTACGCACACGACCTGGACCTCGGTGTTGCCAACATTGACTTCGGCTCCGGCGCAGTTGAGCTGAACAACGAGTCCGTGAACAAGGCTCTGGCTAACGTCCAGTTCAAGTCCGAGGGCCATGACTTGGTTGTTGACTCCAAGTCCCTGTTCGCCTCCAACAACGAGGGTGCATACCCGCTGGTTCTGACCACCTACGAGATCGTCTGCTCCAAGGGCTACGATGAGACCACCAAGAACATGGTCAAGGACTTCCTCACCATCGTTCTGGAGTCCCAGGATGAGGAGCTTGAGGACGCTGGCTTCATCCCAGTTTCCGGTGAGTTCGCCGACAAGCTGAAGGCTTCTGTAGACGCCATCTCCTAGGCGGAGCCCTCCGCACGCTTTTCAGCCCACAGTCTGAAAAGCACCACCATCCCCCCGGTATCACTGTGAACCGGGGGAATGTTTATGTGGTGGATGATCCACAAAACTGAACAACACGAACTTTAAGGAAACGTCACCATGGCAGACCAAGAACTGTCGGTTGCGGAAAAGGACGCCCCCGCTGGCCCTCCAGCTTCGGGTGCAGGTGTTAAGCGTCCGGGCGACCGTGTCTTCGAAACCTTGTCCACTGTCTCCGCGGCACTGATCACCGTCATCATCATTGCGGTCGGCTTGTTCCTGCTGAAGCAGGCTTTTGAGCCGCTGCGCCTTAACACCGAGAACTTCCTCACCTACAAGGGCCAGTGGCAGACCTCCAACCTGGACAACATGAAGTTCGGTATTCCGAACCTGTTCTTCTCCACGGTGACGGTGTCCATTATCGCGTTGATTATTGCCATGCCAGTTGCTCTGGGGGTGGCGATCTTCCTGTCCAACTACGCGCCCAAGCGGTTGGTGAAGCCGTTGGCTGGGCTCGTGGATATGCTCGCGGCGGTGCCGTCGATCGTGTACGGCCTGTGGGGTGCGCAGGTGCTCGGACCGAAACTCTCCGGTTTCTACGAGTGGATCAACTCCTGGGGTGGGGATTTCTTCCTGTTCCAGCGCTACGCAAACTCGCCGTCCTTCGACACGGGCCGCAATATCCTCACCGGTGGCATCGTGCTGGCGATTATGGTGTTACCGGTCATCGCGGCTACCACACGCGAAGTGTTCGTGCAGACCCCTCCTGGCCAGATCGAGTCCGCGTTGGCGCTGGGCGCGACCCGCTGGGAAGTTATCCGCATGACTGTCCTGCCGTTCGGCATGTCCGGTTACATTGCGGGCGCCATGCTTGGTCTCGGACGTGCGCTGGGTGAGACGATGGCGCTGTACATGGTCGTCTCGCCGGGCCCTGAGTACCGCGGATCGCTTTTCGACGGTGGCACCACCTTCGCAACCGCCATCGCCAACGCCTCTGCCGAGTTCAACAACCCGACTTCTGCTGGCGCGTACATCGCTGCGGGTCTGGTGTTGTTCCTCCTGACCTTCCTCGTCAACTCGATCGCCCGCGCGATTGTCAACAAGAAGTAGGTGTGTGAGACATGACTAATCCCGATAACCTGCAGGGCGCATCTGAGGGTGCTTCGACTGCCGAACTGGTTGCACCCAAGCGAGAGAGTGTCGCCCCGGTGGGTGAAACCCCGTTCACGCACATCTCTTCTGGTCGTAAGACCACCAACTCTTTGATGGGCGGTCTGATGTGGGTAGCGATGATCCTTGCGCTCATCCCCCTCGGCTGGCTCCTGATCACCCTGGTCTCCCGTGGCTACGATGCAATCCTCAGTCCGGAGTGGTGGACGCAGGACATGGTCGGTGTCCGTGCTCGCCGTGAAGGTGGCGGTGCCCTCCACGCGATCGCCGGTACGCTGATGCAAACCTTGATCGCCTCCCTGTTCTCCATCCCGATCGGTGTGTTCACCGCGATCTACCTGGTGGAGTACGCCAACGGCAGCAAGCTGGGCAAACTGACCACATTCATGGTAGACATCCTCTCCGGTGTCCCGTCGATCGTTTCCGCACTGTTCATCTACGCCCTGTGGATCACCATTCTGGGCCAGCAGCGTTCTGGCTTCGCCGTGGCACTTTCGCTCATCCTGCTGATGGTGCCCGTGGTGGTGCGAAACACCGAAGAAATGCTCCGCGTCGTCCCGATGGACCTGCGCGAGGCCTCCTACGCCCTCGGTGTGCCGAAGTGGAAGACGATTGCGCGTATTGTTCTGCCGACTGCGCTGTCGGGCATTGTTACCGGCATCATGCTGGCCATCGCTCGCGTCATGGGTGAATCCGCACCGGTATTGATCTTGGTCGGCTCCACCCCGCAGACAAACTGGTTCGGTTTGTTCAACCAGCCGCAGTCCTCCTTGCCGCTGTTCATGCTGGACATGTGGAAGGCTGGTTCCGCGGAGCCGGTTCTCAACCGCCTGTGGGGCGCGGCCCTCACACTGGTCATCATCGTCGTTGTCCTGAACGTGCTTGCGCGGTTCATTGCCGCGAAGTTCTCAGTCAAGAAGTAACGCCGCCACCAATCAATCCCCACATAGGAGAAAACAATGCCTACCAAGCTCCAGCTCAACGACCTGAATATCTACTACGGCGACTTCCACGCTGTGCAGAACGTCAACATGGATATCCCAGCCCAGTCCGTCACCGCGTTCATCGGCCCATCCGGCTGCGGTAAGTCCACCGTGTTGCGCACGCTCAACCGCATGCACGAGGTCATTCCGGGTGCATACACCGAGGGCGAAGTGCTTCTTGACGGCCACGATATCTACGCCAAGAACGTCGACCCCGTGGCCGTCCGCAACACCATCGGCATGGTGTTCCAGAAGGCTAACCCGTTCCCCACCATGTCCATCGAGGACAACGTGGTTGCGGGTCTGAAACTGTCCGGTGAGAAGAACAAGGCCAAACTCAAAGAGGTTGCGGAGCGTTCCCTGCGTGGCGCGAACCTCTGGGATGAAGTGAAAGACCGCCTGGATAAGCCTGGCGGTGGCCTTTCCGGTGGTCAGCAGCAGCGCCTGTGTATTGCGCGTGCGATTGCTGTTCAGCCGGAGGTTCTGCTCATGGACGAGCCGTGCTCCGCTCTGGACCCGATTTCCACCCTGGCTGTGGAGGACCTGATCCACGAGCTGAAGAACGAGTACACCATCGTGATCGTGACCCACAACATGCAGCAGGCGGCGCGCGTGTCTGAGAAGACTGCGTTCTTCTCCCTCGAGGCCACCGGCAAGCCGGGCCACCTGGTGGAGTTCAACGACACCACCACGATCTTTGAGAATCCGAGCCGCAAGGAGACTGAGGACTACATCTCGGGTCGCTTCGGCTAAATTCTGGGCTCCACACTGCTCCCCCGCACCGTGGCTGTAATACCAGCCGGTGGGGGAGCAGTTTCATGTGGACAACAACCCGATGTTCAAACAAAAGATTGATGTGTTTAAATTAAGCCTCATTTCAATACCAACTATTGATTGAGGGGTTTGCTTTGAACGCTTCCTTCCGGCGCCGTCTTGTCATCGGTGCCACCGTGCTTGCACTCTGTGCTCCTGTAGCCGCCAACACTGTGGCGCATGCTTTCCCCACCATCGACGCTGCCGACGCCCGCGGTTGCACCGGTGAGCTGGACACCCGTCACCCTGACCTCGACGTAAATCTGGACATCGCGGGGCCGGATGAGATTGACGTGACCAAGGACATGACCTTCACCCTCAAGGGCACAGGTATTGACCCAGCCACCACGCCGGGTGCATCCAACGGCGTGTATGTGGTGCTCACTCCAACGAACGTGTGGCGCATCGGGCACTGTAATACGATGACCGGTGATGGTGACGCGCTCATCGCGCGCTGGATCCCAGCCCATACTTTTGCGCAGAATGGCGGCAAGCTCGACCTGAAGTTGCCGGTGAAAGCCAACACGCTCCAGCCGGGCCAGACCTACTCGCTTGGGTTCATGGCGGCTCATGGTCTCGCGCTCAGCGAGCGCTACTTCGACCGGGGTATCACCTTTACGGTTCCCGCAGTCGGTGCGGACACGGTGGAAACGCCCTATGGTGTCCGCGCCGAAGTCAACGATAAGCGCGACATCACCGTGAAGTGGGACTACTCGCAAACCATCCCCGAAACCGCATGGCGTGTGCAGATCAACTGTGTTGAGCACTGCACCCACTGGCGGACAACGCGAACCTTCGACATTTCCAACGACCCCAACGCGCGCTCCTACACCTTCGAAGATGCTGACGCAGGAGTCTATCAGGCTTCCGTCAACGCGAGCCGGTGGGTGAACGGTAACCGTGCGACTACGGATTTTGGGGTGTCATCGCGGTTTGTGGTGGGGGACGTCGATAAGCCAATGAGCCAGCGACTCCACGCGAACGGAATCGTGCACGACTACGGCGAATACATCGCACCCGGCACTGAGGTCACCCTGAAATCTCCGATCGAAGGGACAACGAAGTGGTCGGTTACCGGTGTGAAGGACTACACGGTGGACCCCGAAACCCAGGCCCTGAGCTTTATCATGCCCACCAATCCGGTGCAGGTCGAAGCGGCGAAAGTTACGGAGGAGACAAAGGGGCTGCCCAGTTGGGCGCTGGCGCTGATCAGCGTCTTTGCTGCTCTCACGGCGATCGGCATCGCAGTGTTCAGCCAGTTCCCGGTGGTTGAGCAGCTGCGAAAACTTCTCAACTTCTAGCGCCTACTTGCGCCAGTACTGCTCCAGATTGCGCAGGCGTTCCTCCATCTCTGAGGTGGGGGTGTCGTCGCGGCTTTGCGCGTAAACCTCGGAGGTCAGGCCGGTGACCAGGTAGACGATGCGCGCGCCGACGTTGACGCAGTGGTCGGCGTAGCGCTCGTAGAACCGGCCGATAAGGGCCGCGTCTACAGCCGCGCGGCTGGAGCCTTCCCAGTCTTTGCCGGTCACGGTGGAGAGGAGGTAGCGGTGGAGGTCGTCGACATGGTCGTCGATCTCATTCATCTCCAGCGCAAGGTCCGCGTCGGGGCTGATCAGTTGGTCGTGGATCAGCTCACCCATCGAGTCCACCATGGTGGACATCTCTTTGATCGTCGGCTGCAGTTGCTTATCGACGACCTCCTCCGGATACCTCAACCTCGCCGTATTCGCCACGTGCTTGGCCAGTGCCCCCATCCGGCTGAAATCCTCCACGATGTAAATAGAGGTAAATACCTGGCGGAGTTCGGTAGCCACGGGATTTTCCCGGGCAAGCAGCTGCATGCTGCGCTGCTCACAACGCTCCCGGATTTCCTTGAGGGAATCTGCCGCAGTGAGTGCCTCTTCCGCATCCTCCAGTGATGCTTCGAAGAGAGCCTTCGTGGCAGACGCCATGATGCCGCGGACAGTATCGCTCATGATCTGGAGGTCATGGGCAAAATTGTCCAAGTGTTCGCGGTACACAGTGCGCATCGGGGCTTCTTTTCCGTTCACCTTGTCTAACCTCCGTTGTTCTCAATCTCCGCCCCGGCGGGGACGGTGGGGTCGTTGGGGTCGTCGAGCCAGCCTTCGGGGAGCGCAACCTTGGCTGAGGAGCCCTGGCGCCCACGGGCTTCATCGGCAGCCACAGCGCGCGCGGGGCTGTCAGCGATGGTAGCGAGTTTCGCGCGGAGTTCATCGAGGGTGGATACGCGAGCTAGTTCACTGCGGAATTGCCCACCGACGGGGAAACCGCGGAAGT
>NZ_VXKH01000018.1 GCF_008693065.1 Corynebacterium tuscaniense
GTCAGCCACGAGCTCCTCCTTGCCACGCGGCGGCGACATCGACCGCGTCGCGCGAAACGTCGACCTCGTGCACGCGCACACCCCACGCGCCGAGGTGCGCACTGATCGCGGTGACTGCGGCCGTCGCGGGATCAGCCAGCGAAGGATTCGCCTCCAGCCCACGGTTCGCGCGGATCTCCGTAAGGAAGCGCTTGCGCGACGCCCCTACGAGAACCGGCAGGTCACCGGCAATGAACTCCGGCAGCGCGTGCAGCAGCGCCCAGTTATCCGCCGCCGTTTTGGCAAAGCCCAAGCCCGGGTCGAGCACGATCTGGGAGTGCTCCACCCCAGCGGCGAGGGCGTTGTCGGTGAGGCGCTTCAGAGTCTCGTGCACATCAGCCACCACATTCCCACCGTGGTCGGCACTGCCCGACGCGTTGACATAGTCCGCATTATTCACCGTGCGCCAGTGCATGAGGCACACCGGCAGAGCGGTCTCCGCCATGACGCGGTACATGTCCGGATCGGCCAATCCACCAGAGACATCATTGATCATGTCCACCCCGGACTCCGCCGCCGCAAGCGCCGTCGACGCGCGCATCGTGTCCACGGATGTGCGGATTCCTTCCTCATTTAGCGCTGCAATCACCGGCCGGATGCGCTCCGCCTCTACGTCCGCCGGCACACGTGTCGCGCCCGGGCGGGTGGATTCCGCACCGACATCGATCATGTCCGCGCCCTGCGCCACCAGATCCTTCGCGTGGGCAATCGCACGGTCACGGTCGAGCCACTTCCCGCCGTCAGAAAAACTATCCTCCGTGACGTTGACAATGCCCATGACCATCGTGCGGCCCGGCGTGGTCAAATCTGCAACACTAACCATATTACCCTCTGATCAGGCTCAACACTTCAGCGCGCGACGCAGCATTGCGTTTGAAACCACCGCGCACCGCCGACGTCGTGGTCGTGGCGCCTGGCTTCCGAATGCCACGCATGGCCATGCACAGGTGTTCACATTCGATCACCACGATCACCGATTGCGCATTCAGCCTATCGACGAGCGCATCCGCAATCTGACTAGTCAACCTCTCCTGCACCTGCGGCCGCTTCGCATACATATCCGCCAGGCGCGCCAGCTTGGACAAGCCCGTCACGTGCCCGTCCTCACCCGGGATGTAGCCGATGTGCGCGACCCCATAAAACGGCACCAGGTGGTGTTCACACGTGGAGTAGATCGGCACATCCCGCACCAACACCAGTTCCTCGTGGTTTTCCGCGAAGGTCTTTTCCAGCACCGTCGTCGGATCCGTATGCAAGCCCGCAAAGACTTCCTCATACGCCCGCGCCACCCGCGCCGGTGTTTCCAACAGCCCCTCACGGTCCGGGTTTTCCCCCACCGCGAGCAGCAGTTCACGCACCGCAGCCTCGGCCCGCGCCCGGTCGAACACAGGGTTCTGCTCAGCGTTCAAGGGATCAGTCATGGTTCTTATCCTCTGGCTTATGGTAGCGAGGAGCAGCGTCACCGTCGGTGTTCTCAGTGCTTTCAGTTTCCTTCTGGTCCTTGTCGTCCCAGATGTGGTCTGGCTGCTCATTCTCCGGCAGGCGGAAGCCAATCACCTCGGTATCCGCATCGTCAGCTGGGCCTTGTGGTCCTGTTGGGCGTGTTGGTTCTGTTGGGCCATTAGGCCCAACAGGGTAAGCGTTAGGCCCAACAGGGTAAGCGTTAGGCCCAACAGGGTAAGACTGAGTGCCCGAGTACGGCTGCTGCGGGCGTTTGTCTCCGGGGAAAGACCAGTCGGCGGGGGGCTGGGGGCCGCCATAACGCGGCTGCGGGCCACGGGGACCTGGATTATTGGGGCCAGCATACGGCCCAGCCTGCGCTTCACGTTCAGCTTGACGGCGGGCCCTCGCCTTCTGCGATGCCTCCAGCAGGGAGAACTTCTTCGGCGGTTCCTCGCCTCGTTCCTCGGCGAGTTCAACCGGGGTCTTCACCGGCTCGCGGCCAACCTGACGGCCAAAGCGCGAATCCACCAACGGGAGACCAGAGCCCAGTGGCTCAATGCCGTCAAAGATGGCTTCCAGATCACCACGGCGCAACGTCTCTTTCTCCAGCAGTTTAGAAGCAAGAGTATCTAGGTAGTCGCGGTGTTCTTCGAGGATGGAGTAAGCGCGGGTGTGTGCGACGTCGATAAGCTCATGCACCTCACGGTCAATGACCTCGGCGATCGCGGGCGAATACTCCAGCACACCGCCACCCATCGCGCGGGCGAACGGGTCGCCGGCCTCATCGCCGTACTTGACAGTGCCGAGCGTGGACGACATGCCGTACTCCATCACCATCGCGCGGGCGATCTTCGTGGCCTGCTCAATATCCGCGGATGCGCCGGTGGTGGGCTCACCGAACACGAGCTCCTCCGCTGCGCGACCACCCATGGCGAAGACAAGGCGGGCGAAAAGCTCATCGCGGTTGTACATGCCCTTGTCATCCTCGGGGGCCGTCATCGCGTGGCCGCCGGTACGACCGCGGGCGAGGATGGTGACCTTATATACGCGCTCAATATCCTTCAGCGCCCACGCAGCGAGTGTGTGCCCACCCTCGTGGTAGGCCGTGACTTTCTTCTCCTTCTCGGAGATCACCTTCGACGAACGGCGTGGGCCACCAATCACACGGTCCGTCGCCTCCTCCAGCGCATCCGCCGTGATCACATTGCCACCGATGCGGGCGGTGAGCAGCGCGGCCTCGTTGAGAACATTGGCCAGATCCGCACCCGACATGCCGGCGGTACGCTTGGCCAGGGACTTCAGGTCCGCATCCGGGCCCAGCGGCTTGTTTTTCGCATGAACAGCCAGGATCTTCTCGCGGCCGGCCAGGTCCGGGTTGGTCACCGGGATCTGACGGTCAAAGCGACCCGGTCGCAGCAACGCCGGATCAAGAATGTCCGGGCGGTTCGTCGCTGCGATGAGGATGACGCCTTCACGGTCGCCGAAACCATCCATCTCCACGAGCAGCTGGTTCAGGGTCTGCTCACGCTCATCATGGCCGCCGCCGGTGCCGGAGCCACGCTGGCGGCCCACCGCATCAATCTCATCGACGAAAATGATGCACGGACTGTTCTCGCGCGCCTGTTTGAACAGATCACGGACGCGGGAGGCGCCGACGCCGACGAACATTTCCACGAAGTCCGAACCCGAGATGGAATAGAACGGCACACCTGCCTCGCCCGCAACGGCGCGGGCCAGCAGCGTCTTACCTGTTCCGGGTGGGCCGTATAGCAGCACACCGCGCGGGATCTTCGCACCCAACTTCTCGTAGATCTCCGGGTCCTGCAAGAAATCCTTAATCTCCTGCAGTTCATCCACTGCCTCATCGGCGCCGGCAACATCCGCGAACGTATTCGTCGGCATATCCTTGGTCAGCTGCTTCGCCCGCGACCCACCAATGCCGAACATGCCGCCACCGGCCTGCATCCGGTACATGAAGAAGAAGATGAGGCCAAAGACCAGCAGCATCGGCAACATAAAGCCGAGCATGGACATCAGGAAAGACTCCTGCGTCACATTCGTGGTGTACTTATCAGTCTCCGCGCCCTTCACCGCATTGAAAATGTCCGGTGTCGTGCGGGCCGGGTACTGAGCCTGAATCTCCTCAATTCCCTCACGCTCCTCCACCGTGATCGGTTCGCGCAGGGTCAAGCGGACGCGCTGCTCCCGGTCGTCAATCTGAGCTTCCTTCACGTTCTTCGTGTTCAGCTGCTCAATCGCGACCGAAGTTTCCACCTCTGTGTAATTGCGCGACGGATCCCCGATCAGCGTGGTCAAATACAGCAGGATGAGGACAACGGCAGCGAAAATGCCGTAGCGCACAACGTTTTTGTTGGTCTTGTTTTTCATCTAGCCTTCGTGCGTTCTTAAGCGTAGGGATTAATTAGGGGTCAATAACGCTTACAGCCTACCCATCGCCCGAAGCATTCCCACTTTTGGAGACTGGGGGCTGGCCGGCTTGTGCGGGGCATGGCACCAGCCTTCGGTTAGGGCCTTCGGAGAAAACCCTTGATTTCCCACGAAAAAGGCGCGAGGCCTAGATCTCCACGGCCTCCGGCCCTTCCTCGCGTGACGGCACCGGCTCTTCATCGGAGTAAACGCGCGGATGAAGGGTGCCAATGTAGGGCAAGTCGCGGTAACGCTCGGCGTAGTCCAAGCCGTATCCGATGACAAATTCGTTGGGGATGTCAAAGCCGACGTCGAAAAGATCGATCTGTGCGCTTTGAACTTCTGGTTTGCGCAGGAGAGTGATCACGTTGAGGCTTTTGGGTTGGCGACCTTTGAGGTTTTTCAGCAGCCAGGAGAGGGTGAGGCCGGAGTCAATGATGTCTTCGACGACGAGCACGTCGCGGCCGGAGATTTCCTTGTCCAGGTCCTTCATGATGCGGACGACACCGGAGCTAGTAGTCGAGTTGCCGTAGGAGGACACTGCCATGAATTCCACTTGGGAAGGGATGGACAGTGCGCGTGCGAAGTCGGTGAGGAAGTACACCGCGCCTTTGAGGACGCAGACCAAAATGAGGTCTTCTGCAGCATCTTTATACTGTTCGGAGACTTTGTCCGCCATTTCGCGGATTCGGTCTTGCAGTTCATTTTCCGGGATCAGTATCGCTTCGACGTCGTTGCCGTAGCGGTGTGCTGGGACCTGGAAGTCTTTGTGATCGCGCAGCTTCGTTCCATCAGCCATACGGCTATTTTGCCAGAAGATCGCTTATCGACGATCCCCCCACTCCTTCCTCCCACAAGCGGGGGGACCTTGACCCCATATTGATCAACCATTTTCCACGTTGATGACACAAACACCGACCATAATTTCCCACTATGAAGGCGTTCACCTGCTCAAATTCCCGCATGGATGCACCTTAAGAAAGTAGTTCCCAGGTTGATGATCTTTCCTCTCTAGCTGCCGAACCTGTTTCCTGATAATTATTTAGGTTTGTCGAGATAATCGTGGTCACACTGCGCGGCCTCCTGATTGCTGAACCAAAGGAATACGGCATATGAACAACCCGAACCCCTACGCTCCACACCCCAATGGGTACCGGCAATCGCACCCACAGCAGCCTTACCAACCGTATCCACAGCAGCAGCCACTGCAGCCGTACCAGACATATCAGCCACATCCGCAGCAGTACTTTCAACCGCCCCAAGGGCACCCGAACAAATCCCAGAATGGGCTCATCATCGGGATTGTTCTTGCAATCACGGTGATCATCGCGTTGTTTGGAGTTTTGTTCGTCTCCCTCACCGGGAGCAGCAATACAACGGTGGCCAACCCGAAGAAAGTTGAAGCAGCCTTCGCCGGTGGCACATTGAGGAGCTGTGATCTTGGACTTAGTTTCTTCACTGATGCTGGCTGGAAGGATCTCACACATGCGGGGAATCAGGCGTGCTTCGGCTACTACGACATCGAGGAAGGAGAGATCAAGCAGTCCATAATGATCGGAAAACTAGACCAGTACATCATTACCATGGAACCCGCACCCGAGGACATTACCGGTTGGCAGCAATCCATCGACTACACGCCTGAAGAAGCTATCTGCGTGATGGAAAGCGATACCCCGGAGCTCACCGATGTTCAGCTCGTAGTGACGGCAACCTGTGAAACGCTATATCCGATGGCAGTTCAACTGAATAACCTGGTGGCGCAGTATCGGAATGGTAGGGGCGACCTGACCTACATGGACCCTGCTCCGAAGAAGCAACCCATCGCGGGTGGTGCCTATCCACAGATGATTGGAGATGCAGCGCCGGTGGGGAGCAAGCAAGAGATTGATCCTTTTGGAACCGAAGGGGCTACGCTCACCATCGATGATGTGCAAATGGCTCGTGGCCAGAAGGTCGAGACCGCACTCTGCGTGCATGCCACCTTCAACCCCGGAAAATTTACCGACAGTTCAAACTCCTTCGAACTCCCTAGCCTATTCATCATCAAGCCATCGGGGGAGACCCAGTTCATCCCCCACACGAGGCAATACAAGCAGTTCAGGGAATACGAGGATATCCACCTCAGCCAGTGCATAGACTTCCCGAACATGTACCGCTACGCGGACATGCTCATTGGAGCAACGACGAGCAAGAACGAAAAAGGGACCTTTAGTAAGGCTTGGTCCTTCCGTGTTGAGGGAGCGGACGGCGACAGAGTTGCGCTCCAGTCTTCATCTAACCCCCGGCGCGAAGCAGGATGCCCCTCTAGGCTGTGCGAACATAGCTAGTCCACTCGCTCCTCCTACCGCTTCCGGGAGCGTTCAGCCGTGGGTTAAACTCGGTCACCGGCATCACTTTTTGGTGTGGCGAGTTTGTTGGGGGTTAACTCTTCAAACGGTGCCGGAAACTTTTATGTCCTGCACAGATGACTACGAGCACACCACGCAGATCCCTTAGTGCAGAATCGAAGGAGCATGGCACATGAATAACTCGAACCCCTACGCCTCACAGCCAGGAGGGCAGTGGCAGCCGCAACAACAGCAGCCTCCACATCAGCCTTACCAGCAGCCGAAGAAATCTTCTCGTGGTCTCATCATCGGGCTTGTGGTTGCTGTTCTGGCGATCATCGCTGTGGCCGCGGCATTGTTTGTATTCCTCTCCGGTGGCAGCCAGAAGGTCGCCGACCCTGAGAAAGTGAAGGCAGCCTTCGTCGACGACCAGTTGACCAGTTGCGATCTTGGAGATGAGTTCTTCACCGCAGCGGGATGGAAGGATCTGCTTAATGGTGGAAGAGGAGGCTGCATCGGCTTCTATGAAACCGAGGAGGGCGATGTGTCACAGGGGCTGCTCATTGACCGCTCCTCTCTGGAAACCAACACGGAAGCAGCGCCCGAGGGCCTCACCGGGTGGCTCCAGTCCGCCGAGTACAACCCGGAAGAAGCCAAATGCGTGATGGAAAGCGAAACACCTGAGCTTGCCGAGATTCAGCTAAGCGGGAACGCCCCGTGTGAAACCCTGTACCCGATGGCGGTTCAGTTGAATAACCTCGTGGCGCAGTATCGGAATGGCAAGGGCGATTTGTCGTACACGGACCCTGCTCCGAAGACGGAATCCGTTGCAGGTGGGGCTTATGTTGATCTGATTGGGGGTGCGGCACCGTTAGGCACGAAGCAAGAGATTGATTCTCATGGGCTCATCGGGGCCACGCTGACTATTAATGAAGTCAACGTTACCCCCGACGGGAAGACCACGTACTCGGTCTGCGTGGATGGAACGTACAACACCGGTGAATTCACCGAAGATACTCTTCGGTTCGATTTCCCTGGTCTCGCCCTCATCATGCCAACGGGCTCCGTTGTCCCGATCAACTTTGACGTGGAGAAGAAGGAATTCAACGAGCACGAAGACATCCCGATTAATCACTGCATTAAGACCCCGGCCCAGTTCAACAATGCGAACCTCCTCATCGGCGCGGCCACCCGCTACAACGAGGAGGGGTCCTTTAGCAAGGCTTGGTCCTTCCGCCTGGAATCTGAGCTTGAGGCGGAGTAGGCAAAGGCCTAAACCGAAGCAGCGGTTGCATCCTTTCGTCCATTTCGGGCATTGGTGATCACGCGGTCGAGACTCAGTACACCAGCACCAGCTGCAGCGAGGAAGAGTCCGGCGGCAGCGATGACAGCTTCAAGTTCCCAGCCACCGTTGCTAACAAACACGCCGGTCGGGCCAGCAAAGTACACGGCGCCAGCCATGATGAGAGCGATCAGCAGACCGACGAAGCGGACGAACAGACCAAGGATGATCAGCACGCCGCCGCCAAGTTCAGCCCACGTGGCAATCTGGGCGGACACTGCTGGCAGGGGGACACCCATGCTTTCGAATGCCGCGGCGGTTCCGCTCGGGCCCCATTCGGTGAGCTTTTGCCAGCCGTGCGCCACGAGGACGACACCGAACAGAAGGCGTCCGATGAGCGCAGCAATGCTGCCGAACCAGTCGGGAGTGTTCGTGCGGGAAGATGTATTAGCAGGGTTGACAGTTTCAGATGTTAGAGACATGTCAACAACTTTAAAAGTTTTCGCCTTCGCGTGCCACTGATTCTCAAAAATCTCACGCTCGCTTTTCGACGATCAATTCCCCACTCCTCCGAACCACCTGCAGCCCACCACCGATAGCCACAGGCCCTTGACCACACCAGTTGACACACAGCTGGTCTATCGCGGCGAGCGTCGCACCACCGACGTTTACCCCAGCGTCCCGCAGCCAGGCCATGATTCGACGCTGGCGGATTGGCGTGGGATCGGCGGCCAAAGTGGCGCAATTGTTCGTGGGACTGAGGTTAACCAAGGAAGCGAGCAATTCCTGATCAGCCGCGATGCGATCAGCAGTTCGGGCAAGAGCTGGGACGGCGTCACCACCAATAAGGTCTGCGAGAGCTGGGATGATGGACTGGCGGACGGCGACCCGTCGATAAGCAAGATCCTCATTCATGGGGTCGTGCCAGGGGTCGAGCTCAAGCTCCTCGCACGCGCCAACGGTATCAGCGCGACGGATGGTGAGGAATGGGCGGGCCAGGCGCCGGCCATTTTCGAGAAACGAGACAGAAGACATGCCCACGGGGTTCCCACGCAGCGCCCCAAGCAGCAATGTTTCGGCTTGGTCCTCACGAGTGTGAGCGACCCAGATATCCCGGCCATCGCGGCGGGCGGCAGCAGACAAAGCCGCGTAACGAGCCTCCCTCGCCACCGCCTCTACACTCTCCCCCGGCGTGGGAGCCACCCCCACGCTAACCACCTCAGCGTGCACTCCCAGCCGCTGCGCCACCGCAGCGGCACGCTGTGCGACCGTCGCGGAACCATCCTGCAAGCCATGATCAACGACAACAGCCCGCGCATCCTTGCCCTCTGCAACAGCCGCAGCCACCAACGCCAACGAATCGGGGCCGCCGGACAAACCGATCAACGCCGGCGCATCAAAGGCCCGCACCGCCCGGCGACATTCAACAAAATGTGGCGAGACCCGCGGCCAAAAAGGTTCCGCCGCCACGGCTAAAACTCCCGGAGAGTAGACGCGAACTGATCCAGTCGTTTCCGTGCCTTCAGAATGTCACTGTCGTTACTGATCATGGCGAAGGTGTACACATTGCCAACTTTAGATGTCACCGTCCCCACCAGTGCGGATGTCCCTGTCAGTGTCCCTGTTTTCGCACGGACCCAGCCCTTGCCGGGCAGGTCCACGTACCGGTCGTAGAGCGTACCGTCACCGCCTGCGACGGCGAGCGTTGGCAGCAAATCACGCAACTCATCAGTAGTAGTTGCGCGCAACATAATGTCATCCAGCAGCCGCGGCGGAATGAGATCAAAGCGCGACAACCCCGAAGAATCCTCAAGCGTGACACCTGTGACATCAAAGCCATGTTCCCTCAAAATACCGAGGGTCGCGCTTGGAGCCGACCCCCCGCGACCCCTGGCCACCTCACGCCCAATCGCTTCCGCCATCACGTTGTCGGATTCCTTCATCATCTCCCGCAGACGCTCAGATAGTGGTGGGGATTCCACGCTGGCAACCACATCCCCTTCGGCCGGCGCCGGACCAATACCAACAGTCTGCGCCCCCACTTTATTGGCCAGTGCCCGCGCCACATCCAACGCCGGAGTATGCGTCCGCGGCACATCTCCTGTCGTCTCACCGATACGCCCACCATGAATCATCACCGGTTCCATAGGAGCAATGAAGCCGGCATCAACATCCTCCGCATCCCACCCCGGCAAGAAGGCATCTTCTGGCCACACCGACGTATCCACAAAGACAGCGTCGGCGCTTCCTATCTGTTCAGCCAGCGCGTCAATGCTTTTTGGCGACAGCCACACATCCCCTGCCGCCTTAATGGTCACCGCGTCACCCTGCCGCACAACTCGCGTGGTGATTGTCGCATCCTGCTCAAGCGTGTACAGCGCCGCCGCCGCGGTGAGCATCTTCGTAGCACTCGCCGGCCGCAGCGGATCTTCCGCATTCTGCTCAAAGATCGTCGCCCCAGTCGTACCGTTGCTCACGCGCACGTGCAACGTGCCCAGCTCCGGATTCTCTGCCTGCGCCGCCAAAGTCGACTTCAGGCGTTCTTGATCAATCGGTGCCGCCGACGCGGGTTCCACCGGCAAACGCCCCGGCGAAACCATGCTATATCCCGGGCCATGCGTGAGCTCCCCTATCTCGTGCTGCGCCCACACACCCGTACCAGCAACACCAGCCACGGCGACCAACGCCACCGCACCCACGGCCCACGGCCAACGCTTCTTTTTCTCACTCATCGGCTCCAACACTAGCCCCCTCAACGAGTCCCACCGTGATAGGACAAACAAAAACTCCCCATCAGGTGGACCGATCTCTCGATCCCCGATGAGGAGTTTCCGCCATCCAGGCCTATGCCATTATGCGACGCCGCGCGGTAAACGCACCCGCCAGCAACAACAGCACACCAAGCAGGATTTGGATGAACACACCATTCCCGCCGGTCTTAGGCAACTCACCAGTCTTGGTGTTGGCGAGCTTCATGGTGATCTGAACCGATCCATCTTTTTCCGTCTGCCTAAATTCGACAATTGGGAATCCAACGATCTGATCAGCATTATCGGGAGTGACTTCTGTACCCTTCTGGTCCTTTTCATCGGCCAAGATGTACAGCTTGGTCACACGCTTCACCTTGTCCCCGTCAGGTTCCGTCACAGATGCGACCCTGAAGTAGACCGGGTTGACCAACAAGTAGCCACCATCTGCAGCCTTTGTTTCTGTCAGCTTGTAGCGGCCAGGCTTCAACTTATCCCAGTTGAACTCGCCCTTGCCAGCGCCATCGACAGAGACGGGGTCCTTCGGGTCCGTGTTGCCTTTATCCAAGCCCTCGAGCTTGAACTGAGCACCGTCAAGAGCCACGTTATTGTCATGGGCATCAACCTTGTTCAACTTGAACTTGAACGTGGTCGGCGCTGTCATGTAGTAGACAATGTAGTGACAACCTCCTTCAAGCGGAATGTTGCTGGCCCTGAAGTCATCCGTTGCCGGCTTTGGATTAGCCGCGGACGGCAGATCCGTGATGTTGGCACGTTGGTCAATCGCAGTTTCCTTGCCTGATGGATCATTCGGTCCAACACACTGGCCCTCAGCATTCAGCTTCGTGGCGGCCTTAACCGCAATCCATCCCTCAGGTACACCGTTCACTTCCGTCGGCGGATCGAGAGTCAGCGGAGCGAAGTCCACTTTCCGCCTTCCAGTACCTTCACCGACGTAGAACGTACCGTTGGCCTCCAGCTTTCGGGAGCCGTCCGGGTTTCTGGTGATCCTACGGCCTTCAACACTCAGAGGTGCCTTAGTCTTCTGCTCCCTCACGTCTACCTGGTAACCATGAGTGCCGTTGAGAACATATTCGGCGTAGTAGTTGGAACGGTCTGCACCTGGGTAGCCAGGGTTGTTCTCAACACGGGGCAGAACCATACGATCAACTGCATCAGGGCTTCCTCCACCTTGTGGCGTACCGCGGAAGAACATAGGCCAGTTAGCAGCTTCTGCTTCGGTCAATGCGCGCGAGTTGTCAGTCACCGGCGGATTAGCAACAGGGTCCGAGCCCTCATAGAGCCGTCGCTCAACAGTGATCGAGCATTTACCAATCGACTCAAGGATGCCCTTGATCACCGGACCTGGGTCTGGGTTCAGGACGAAATCAGCATCTTTCATGCTGTTCACTCCATTCACACCAAACTGCTTAGGACCGGAAAGCGCGGCAAGGTTGCTTGCAGACAGCTCAAGCTCTTGTTGAGCAGAAGCATCGACTCGTGTTTCCCCGAACCTCGTTTGGGAACGCAGAATCCACCAGATTGGACCGAGGAATACGGCCATCGTCACATCAACAGACGCGGGGTAGTAGGTCCACTTGGAAGGAACACCGATTGGGACGACGCGCGTACCTTGCGCCTTCAGCGCATTTGCAACGCCAACTGCAGCCTCAACAGTATTTGCGTACGTGTGTACACCGTCACCATCCGGCCAATTCCAGACCCAGGTAGGGAATCTCGTTTCGGTCCTCGTAGGGTTACCGTCGGTAATCATGTACACGACGTCATAGCCCTCGTTGTAGAACTGCCTCAGCCCTTCTTCCCAGTCGGTATCGCCTCTCGGGTCCAAAAGCCTTTCGACCTGAGTGATTCGGTTGATGTAGTTATTCAACTCCTGGGGAACCCTATCGCCATTCATCGGTACGGGCCTGAGGATGTTGCGCGGATTGTCCGCACCAGGGGAATCCGTAGCAAAAGTAGCCATACCAACTTGGGCACCAGAGCCCGTCAAACCTGCAACGGTTGCCCGGAGGAAATTCTTGGTGCTCTCAATACCTTGCCTGCCCATACTGCCGGAGGTATCAACGAGGAAGCCAACCTTAGTTCCACAGCGCTTCTTCAGTTCAGGGTTGTCCCTAACCTGGAAGATGGATCCCGTGGAGTTACGGTGCCGCGTGATCTTGCCCTCACGAGAGTTCGTGCCAGGGGTAGTCATGAACACGTTATCGTCGTAATTACCCCTCCGGGGAGATTTGTACCAGTTGCCGGAAAAGTACCGCTCGCCCTGTTTGAGCTGCGGGGTAGCGAAAACGTAGGCGATTTCGATGCCTTTTTCTTCAATAGCGCCTGAACCACCAGTACGGACACGATCAATAACCGAGTAGCCGTCAGAGGCCTTCTCCATACCAACCCAGTAGTAGCCGTTCCCATCAGCCGGGACATCAAAAACACAGCTGCCAGAGGCATCAGCCGTACACACAGCCCATGGCTCATTGATAGGAGTCAGCTCACGCTTGTGGGAATAACGCGTATTCGTTGCGTTCTCGTCCAGCTTGCCGGAAGGCGCATAAAGCCTCAGGACTGCTCCCTCGCCAGCGGAGTACTTGAACAGAGTGTCCTGACGACAATTCTTTGGCTTACCAAGCCAGGTCCTCGTACAGCTGGTCGACTCCGGTGCATTGTTCTTGCCATTGGGACCGAGCCAATCGCCGGCTACCTGTACAACAAGGCGCGCCTTCGTTGGATCAAGCGGGCCATATGGATCATTAGCCAGCAGTGCGGCCCCCTCAGCCACCTCCGGCACGGCGCCGCGGTAGAGCTTCCACTCCACGTCGCTAGGGGCTTTTTCAGTGGTGTACACCGTAGTGGTGACATCCGTTTCAGCGCTCAAGACGGTGGACGTCGTGTCAACCGTGATCACGTCGCCGGTCATCTCATCCGGAATGAGATTCTTCTCTTCCTCGGTGGGGTTCTCGGGGTAGTTGACAACATCCACGGAATCTTCGTCAACCTTGGTGCCATCAACCTTCGTGTCCTCAACGGACTCGATGTTGAGAGGCCCTTTGGTGCTTACGAAGGAAATGTCGTCAAGCGGAAGAGCCTGATCGCTTCCGTCGAGAGCAGGAAGGTTCAGTTTCGCCTCAAGCCTGTATTCTTCAGCGCCGTCAGGCAAGGAGCGCACGTGCTTGAAGGTGACATCTTCAGCCAGTTCTGGGGAAGACACCACTTTATTCTCTTTGGTGTTCTTCTGGGTCAACGTCGGTGGAGCCGGAGGGTCGACAGGGACATCCTTGTCTTCGTCTTCGGCGGGGAAGTCCGGAACGTCAGCAGACGGGACCGCCGGCTCAACTTCAGTAGTCTTACCGGATTCGTCCTTAACCGTCCATGTTGGGTCGGCCGCGTTGTTAGCAGGTGTGGGCTGAGCAGCTGCCGGAACGCCGCCAATCAACACCGCCGTAGCGGTGAGCGCCGCAGCGACCCGCTTCTTCAGGAAGTTCTTGTGAGCACGCATTAGTTCGCGTTCCTCCTAGAGATAAAGGCACCAAGCCCGATGAGCATCAAACCTGCAAAAACAATCCCCAATACGCTTGCACCCGTTTCCGGCAGCCATCCTGGCTTTCCAGGCGTCCCCGGCGGGGTACCGGGTGGCGTTGCCGGAGGAGTACCCGGTGGCGGAGTGACCGTGGTTGTCGTCGCCGGTGGGGTACCCGGAGTGGTTGGTGGCGGCGTTCCTGGGGGCCTCGTCGGCGGGGTCGTCGTCGCCGGCGGAGTGGTCGTCACCGTGGGGGAAGGCTTCATCACCATCACGTTGTCGTAGATGAAGCGGCTCCCCTGAGCGTCGGCAAGCGGGAGCACCACCCATTTCGGTGCGGAAACGTGATAATTGTGCGCGGTATCCGGTGCGACCTCTTCAAGTAGGTACAGCGCAGGCCTGAGGTTGGTAAACGTGACCTCACCCTTAGCGTCAGTAACCTGCGTTGCTACGAGCTCGCGTTTAATAGCATCCCATTCTTCCTGGGTGCGCGCGCGTGTTGCTTTCTTACGGTCCGCATCATTGGCGATCAGGAAGTCTGGAGCGATATAAAGCTTGAACTTCACACCCGCGAGACGCCCCTCCGGCAGCTGACCTTCACGGTGATCGTTGTAGGGGTTACCCTTCGCCTTAGTCACCTTGAGGGACAAACCACGACTCGTATCCAGAGTCTCCATCGAGACGTTGCGGTCATTTCCATTGACCGGACGTGTTTGCGCATCTGCGATTCCGCACGGCACAGAGCACAACATGACCGTTATGGCTGCGCTTGCCGCAAACATTCTAATTTTCATTTTCGTCTTCACCTTCAGCATCGATTGGTGCCGTAACTTCATCCACCTGCTCCTCAGCAGAGCCATCAGCCGCTGCTAAGGACTCGCCCCTTGCGGACCGACGCTGGTTACGCAGCCACCAGATGATGCCAATAATTGCTGCTACAGCGATAGCGAGGACCAGCCACATCCACCACTGCATCAGCTTGTTTGTTTCTTCAAATACGTCTGCTTCCGATGGATCCATCGGCACACGGTGCGCGTGCACAAGCAGACGGTGCGTGTTAATGCCATACGGTGTGCACGTGATCAGTGTGAGCAGATCCTCGTCGGCTTGGGCCTTGAGGGAGTCTGTCTCTCCCGGCAACACAATCTCAATGTTGTGCACCTCGTACTTCATTTTGTGCCCGTATGTATTTAGATAGACCGCGTCGCCCTCTTTGACATCAATGAGGTTGTCCCACAGCGTCGCATTGGTCAGGCCTGTGTGGCCCGTCAACACGGTGTGGTTGCCCTCCCCACCAGTAGGCAGTGCAGATCCAAAGAGGTGCCCAATACCCTTCTGTAGAACTTCCTCATCCGTGCCGTGATAGACGGGCATGTTTGACTTAATGGACAGGATGGCTACCTGCGACATCGCCGGGTAATCGCTAAGTTCCTTCAGGTAGTCCTGGTACTCAACGTTGTCCTTGGAAATGCGTGCTAGCCACGGATCCAGAATGGGTCCGTCCACGTGTTCCTTGTTGTACGCGCGGGCAGATTCCAGTGCGCGTTCCATCGCATCCGGATCATTCTGCTCGCCGTAGAGAATCTCAGAGTTGTATTCGTTTACGGATCGCTGTTGCAACCAGTTGTTCCATTGTGTTGAAACAACTGGATAAAGCAGCACTGCAAGCCCGAGCAACATGACCAGCAACGGCATGAGCACGCGGCGGGTTCCGTCTGGCTTGGCTGCGTTCTTGGCAGCACCGCCTTCGGTTTGGTCTGTATCGACCGGCACCAGCGATGACATTGGGTCTCCTCATTAAAAAACGGGCGGGGATACTTTCTTTTTGCTTATCGGCGCCTCCCCGCACGGGTACGCCAGCCCCTTACCGGGGCGCAGCAAGCTATTATTCGGATCTTGCTGCAGCTGGCCTAGAGTGCACCGCCCGATCTACTCGGACGGTGCTCACTAGAACCACCAGTGTTCCCACTGGCTAGATCCGCCTAGGTTTAGGCGTTCTTGCGACGTGCTGCGAAAGCACCGCCACCCAGAAGCGCCAGACCAGCCAGGATCAGGGCTGCAACACCCATGCCACCGGTCTGCGGCAGCTCGAACTGCGGACGCTTCTTGTTCTCAACATCCTTGGAGAGGTTGTAGACGTAGGTGGTGCCACCAGCTGCCTGAGAGGTTGCCGGCTTGGTCACCGTCTCCTTGGTCAGCTTGAAGGAGATTGCCTTGTCCAGCTTCTGGTAGCCACTCGGAGCTTCGAGCTCGACGAGGCAGTAGGTGTCGTCGATGGTCTCGGTGCTGTTAGCAAGGTCGGTGACGTGCAGGTTGTTGATCACGAATCGACCGTTAGCGTCAGTGGTCCACGGACCAGCATTGATCTTCGTGTTGTCGCCAGCCTTCACACCGTCACAGGTAGCGCCGTTGCCAACCTTGTGCAGCTCGAACTTAGCGCCGGACAGGGTCTTGCCATCTTCGCCCTTCTTGACCACCTGGACTGCACCGAAGTAGGACACAACCTTGGTACCAGGGGTCTTGAAGTCCTTGTCGGTGTCATCGGTGCGCTTGGTGGTGCCCTCGCTGTCAGCGTGGTTAGCCACCTCGCCGTCCTTCAGGCCCTTGCCATCCTTGACGGTCTTAGCGACCTTGCCCTGGATCTTGATCTCGATCTCAGCACCCTGGGATGCTGCGATCTCAGCCGGCTTCAGGAACTTGAACTCGACCTTGGTGTTAGCGTCGCCCTTGTCACCAGCGGTGTAAGCACCACGAATGATCTCGTAGTCAACGCCCTCGACCAGAGCCTTGCCACCAAGGGTGACGGACTTCACCTGAGGATCGAGCAGCTCCTCAGCGTTGTAGTAGTCGTTCACGCTGAACTTGGTCAGGGTGTTGCCCTGCGGCATGACCGGAGCGTTGGTCTTGATGGTGTAGTCAAGAACATCGTTTGCAACCGGCTGACGGTCCTTATCCTCAACCGTCTTGGTGGTGGTCAGCTCGGTGTTCTTCGGGTAGACGTGGACGTCGCGGTTCCAGGTCTTCTTGCCTTCCTCACCTGCCGGCACCGGCACGTAGACGATCATCGGTGCTGCCGGGATGTAGACCTTATCGGTAGCAGCGGGGGATGCCGTCTCAGTCAGGAGGTACGCACCTGCAGGCAGGTCGCCGAACGTGAGCTTACCGTTGGCATCAGTGGTAGCTTCTCCACCCTGTGCGATGTCCTGCGGAGTGATGGTCTCGTCGCCAGACTTAACCACGCCTCCTTCAATCTTCAGCTTTGCTGCCTTAGCGAAGGACGCGTCATCGGTGATGTCGACGAGCTTCTGCAGCTTGAACTTAGCGCCCTGGAGAGCGGTACCCGGAGCGTCAATTTCCTTACCGTCAGCGTTCGGAGCACCAAGCTCCTTGTGTCCAACACGCTTGTGGACGGTGATGGAGCCCTTCTCCTTGTTCACAGTGTCGATGGACTGTGCGCTTGCCACCGGAGCGAATACGGCGCCAGCGGAGCCGGAGAATGCGAGACCTGCTGCCAGGGCAATAGCAGCAGTCTTCTTAGTGAAGTTGGTTGCCATGTGTGTCTGCCTTTCAGAGACTGTTCTTTTAGACCGCCAAGCTGTCCAGCCGACGGCAGAGTGTTCCATGGAATCTCCCCGAGTCGGGAGCGTTTTCCTTGCAACACCCCAACCTGGATAGGTTCCCGCACCCGTCAGGGTGCGTTTCTCGCGAGACCTTGGCGGACTGCACATCTGTCAGGTTCCTCCATGAATTCTCGGAGCAACTTAAGAGTTTAGAACCTAATGCACAGTTTCACTAAGGGTGCGCCAAGAAAGGGGGTAGTGATTTCTTGGGGAAGCACCATGTTTTCAACCACCTACAGCGACATATAGACTCGCCCTAACAATTAGAAATGATTATTTTTAAGCACTTAAGCGCCCTCCGATTAGGGCTTTCTGTTGGTTTCCGAGTAAACAAAACGGCCTGGTAGGGTGCCGATCCGGAGCAAACCTGTGCTTTTTCTTAGCTCGGATTCATGTCACAAACGGGGGTAGTCTTACGCCTCCGCCAAGTTTTTCCGTCAACCATCATCTGCCCCGTATCTCCCCCACTTCCTCGCAATAGTTACGATAGATCCAACACGAAAGCCACCTCAGAAATTAAGGAGCACGGTATGGCAATTGAAGTCACTATTGAGATCCCCAAGGGTTCCCGCAACAAGTACGAGCTCGACCACGAAACCGGCAAGGTTTACCTCGACCGTTATCTGTTCACTCCAATGGCGTACCCGCTGGACTACGGCTTTATTGACGAAACTCTTGCCGACGACGGTGACCCGTTGGACGCCCTCGTGATCACCCCTGAACCGGTCCTCCCCGGCGTCATCGTCAAGGCTCGTCCGCTGGGCGTATTCAAGATGACGGATGAGGCTGGCGGCGATGACAAGTTGCTCTGCGTGCTTGACGACGTCCGCTTTGATCACCACCAAGACATCTCCGACGTCTCCGACTTCCTCAAGGACGAAATCGAGCACTTCTTCGTCCACTACAAGGACCTCGAGCCAAACAAGGAAGTTACCGGCTCCGGCTGGGGCGATAAGGCTGAAGCTGAGAAGATCCTGGACGATTCCATCAAGAACTTTAAGAGTTAACTCAACGCACTCCCAGGTCATCCCCACAGGGCGTACTCGCCCGTCGCGCACAAGTCACCACCGACTTGTGCGCTTTGCTTTACCCACCCCCTTAAATGCCAGCTCTATTCCCCGACCGACTCGGCGGACACAACTCCGGTGAACTGCCATCCAACAATGGCGTTGTGCACCTGCTCCGAACCCGAAGGCGCATCAACATCAGCATCCTCCCCTTCCGGACGGATAGCACTGATAGTCAATAGTCGCCCCGGCATGGGCCCGGTACCCCAGACGTCTGCGGAATGGGAGAGGCCTTCCTCCCCTGCCGAATGGAAGTCAGTGGCATGGTATTTCAGCCACTTATCCCCTGAAGCGTCGGTACGGAGGTACAGGGCATCATTTGGGATAAGCCCCGATTCCCCGGAAGGTTCAGACCACAGCTTGGAGAACACCGCCAGCCCGTCTCCTCCTGCCTGCCCAGCAATGACCACAATGTCTTCCGCCTCAGATCCTGGCAGTTGGTAAGGCTTGTTTTCCGCAGTGAAGATGCACGCCTCGGTGGCGGACTCTGGGTCCAGGACCCCATCGTGGAAGTGGCACACCCCGCCCGAGAAGTTCGCCCGAACGCCGATCGCCGGGATGATGATTTCTGCGGGCCGGGATTTCTCCACAAACTCGCCCACGTCCACACTCTCGGTGGGTGCCATGGATTCGAACAATTGCTGCCGCGCTTCCATCTCCCGGTCATGCTCACTCGGCACACAGCATCGGATAAACAAGACAACCAACAGGAGCATGAGGTAAAACGCGCCCCATCGGCGCCGTTTGTACACGTACGCGGGTTGTGGTTTGAATCGCCGTTCGGCGGGTGGGAGCGCTACGTTCGCGCGGGGTCTCCGGCCTGGGCTGCCCCACCGCCCATTGCGCACCCCCGACTGTCCAGACATACCGCAAACTTTACATCTAGACTGTCGCCATGCGTTCAGTACAGGTCACAGAAGTTCCACAGGATGCTCAGCTTATCGACGTCCGCGAGCCCGACGAGTTCTCCCACCTCCACGCCATCGGCGCCATCAATCTCCCGTTGTCCAACCTTGCGGCTTTGACGGACAAGATTGATTTCTCCCAGCCTGTGTACGTGATTTGTCAGGCCGGTGGTCGTTCCGCCGAAGCCACACAGTATCTTTCAACGCTTAGTGAAAACCCCGTCATCAACGTCGAGGGTGGCACACAAGCTTGGACCGAGGCGGGTCTTCCCTCCGAGTAATTTCATCCTTCCCCGAAGGTCAAGAGATACCAACCATAGGACTTCCCCACTACTGATAGATTGGGGCCATGGCTGAATCTCTCCACCTCCCCGCCGGGCTCAACCAGTCCCCCTCTTTCCAGATCGAGCGGGTCCGTCGTGCCACGAAGGATGAGGTAGAGGGAGCACTCGCCAAACACGGCACGACGATGCGTGAGTTCTGGGTGCTCACCTGCACTCTCGAGCATGCGGCCAGCCAAAATCAGCTTTCAGAGCTCCTGAGCGTCGATGCATCTGACATGGTCCGCCTCATCGACTCCCTGGAACGCCAAGGGTGGGTGGAACGCAAGCGCGACCCGAAGGATCGCCGCCGCCAACTAGTTACGCCCACTAAGAAGGGCCACAAGATTCACTCGGAATTAGCCAAGCTCGTGGAAGCCGCCGAAGAACGCGCACTTGATGACGCTACGACGAAGCAACTCAAGCACCTCCGCAAACTTTCCCGCGCCATCATGCACTCCTCCGACCACTCCTAACCCCCTTAACTCCTTTAACCCCCAGCCCCCAGTCAGTCCCAAAAACTGGAACAGCCGCCTAGTTTCTATGTTGCAAACGAGTTATATGTGGCAAATCAGCATGCGGACCTGCCACGCTTGCAGGTCTAGGCGAAAGCTTCCTTAATCGAAGCAATCGTCTCCGCGTCACCGGATGCGCAGACTCGCGCCACGTCCACGGCGGTCTTGATATCACCCTCTGCAGCCGCGAAACCACAGGAAACAGCCTCGGCAGCAGACAGACGCACCCCAGTCATGAGCAGCATACGAGAGCGGGAACTACCAAGAAGAGCTGTCATGGATTCTGCCAACTGTCGGTCTACTTTCACACCCATGCGTGCAACCGGGATGGCAAAGAAAGAAGTTGAATTGACCACGCGAATATCGCAAGCCGCAGCGAGCATCGCACCCGCCCCAATCGCAGGCCCATTCACGTAGGCAATCGTGGCGACGGGGATGGCACGAATCAGATCAATCAGCTTGACCAGTGCGGGATAAATATCCTCGGGGTTGCCTTCTGCGAGGTCAGCTCCAGCACTGAAACACGATCCGGCGCCGGTGAGCACGATGGCGCAGGGGCGGGAAGTGAGGGTCTGCCGGAAAGCGTCGATAAGCAATTCCAGCAATGAAGTGCTCAGAGCATTACGCTTCTCATCGCGCTCGATCGTGAGCTGTGCAATACCCTCTGCGGGCCACGTGATCTCCACGGTCATTCCTTGATCCTAAACGCCCACCTGCGCCGTCGCTACTGTTTTTTAGAGCAAACCGAGCCGTTTCAGCAGCGGACCACCAAAGAAATGGAACAGCGCACCTAGCACGGCCAGCCCACCAACAAGCCCGCCGATGATGGCACCGATGGTCTTCCCCGGAAGGGTCGAGCCCTCAGGTTTCTTGGGGCCTTCAGGCTGCTCAGTCTCCCCTGGCTTCGGCGGGCGCGGACGCGACGGAGTAGATGGTGTGTAGTCGCCCTTGTGCAGCATGCGGAGACTGTAGTGCTCGATGTAGTCGCCGCGGGATTCGTCCACGGTCGGGGTGTAGTAGAGCCCATTCGCACGGATGATGAGATCACCGTGGCTCAAGTTGGACACCTCACGGCCATTCGGCACTGCGGCTTCACGCTTGACCGTAAAGGTCTCCGGATCGAACCAGACAAGTTTGCCAGTCTGGCCATTGATCACCACAGGAGTGCCATCAGCCTCGAAACCACCGAGACCCCACCCCTTGTAGCCCTCCATAAAGCTGACCGGGGTCTGCTCCTTGATGTCGCGCTCAGCGTAAACCAGCGACTGGATGTCGCCGAAAGTGTTGGCTCGAATGATGCGTGAACCGTTAGTGGTCACTGCGTCGAGCTGCTTATTCGTCAGCGTGTACGAGCCCGGCATGGCCTTGGCCACCTCAGCGCCTTCGGCCGCTGGATCGATGGAGATCAGCATGTTTTTGTAGCTCGATCCCCCGTCCGCGAAGGTGATCTCAGCGCGGGATGCGTAGACGAAGGTCCCGTCATCCATCGGCATGAGTTCGCGGATGTTGTTGGGATCAAAGGAGGAGCGGTACGCGCTTTCGGAGTAGGCGTGCAGACCCTGTTCAACCGCGGTGAGTTGCTTCGATACCGGCTTGTACAGCCTTTCGGATGTCGGCAGTTCTTGCCCCTGGGCTTGCCCGCCACTCACCGTGATCAACTGCGCCAACGGCTCCGCCTGACCGCCAACCTTGGCGTCCTGTGCGATGGCCACGACCTTACCGGTCTTGGGGTGTGCGCCGACCGCCAGGATCTCTCCGTTCGCCTCGTATACGGTCCTGGCCTCACCGAAACCATCATCGGTGACCTGAAGCGCCTTGAGCTGCTTGGAGCCTTCTTCGGCGTAATAAAAGGTGGACGTCTTAGCGTCGTAGGCACCGGTGCCACGCTTGGACGCGTTGGTTTCAAAGGCGGCGAGCTGCCTCAGGTCCTCACTGAGCAGGTAGATGCCCCTTCCGCCGGCGGAGGCAAGAACGTTCTTACCCAGGTCGAAGATGCGAGTGACGGCGCTGTCATACGGCACCGGGGAGTCCCAGGACATGGGATAGGCACGAAGGGCGTCCGGGTCGGTGATGTCCGCACCGTCACCCTGATAGCTAAAGTCCACGGGGTCCATACCTTCGCCCACATCATAGAACTCAGACATCATCATGTTGCCCTGCTCCGTCAACGTTGCAGGGATTTCAGACCAGTTGATGGTGCCGTCAACGTTGCGGAAAGTGCCGGACTGCGGGTACAGGTTGACCACACGAACTGGCTGACCATCGCCGTCGTAGTAAGTGCCGGACAGGTACTGGCGGGAGTTTACGGTGGCTTCGATGTAGGAATCTTTATCGTCATCAAGCACGACCTTCGGATTGCTGAACGTGAGATCCAAGTCGCACCGCGCATTGAGCTTGTCCTCGTTCCCGTCGCAGTACTGCTTGTACTTCACGGTGCCTTTGAACTGCGCTTCGAGGCGCACCTCATCGCGATCGTAGTTCGCATTTTCAAGGGGGAAGGAGAAGCGCTGTGCCCCCGTAGATTTATCCTCAGTAGCCCCATCCCCCACGAGCACCGGTCCACCAACGTAGTTGTTGAATGAGGCCCTGATGCCCCACAACAGTGAACCGTTTTCTGCTGCCAGCGCCACCGGCATTCCCGGCACAACCATCACGCTTGCAGCGACTGCCGCTGCGATGACCGCGCCACGAACTTTCTTCACATCAACCTCCAAGAAGCTAGCGATACCTTATTTTCGGTGATGATATTAGCCCGTCCTTAGCGCTACCGTCAAAACTATCTAGACCTTTTGATTGATACGTACCCCCGGATCACTCCGCGAAAAACAAAAAGCCGGGTTGCACACTGCAACCCAGCTCCCTAAAACTCCGAAATTAGCCCTAGAGCATCCTAGAAACTAGTCCCCAATCTGGTCGCGGCCACGCTTCACAATCAACGGATCAGGCTCACCAACCACACTGTGGTCCTTGTTGGTGTATTCGAACTTAGACAGGATGTAGCGCATCGCGTTCAAACGGGCACGCTTCTTGTCATTGGACTTGATGGTGATCCACGGCGACTCATCCGTGTCCGTGTAACGGAACTGCTCCTCCTTGGCGCGGGTGTAGTCATCCCACTTGTCCAAGGACGCAAGGTCCATCGGCGACAGTTTCCACTGACGCACCGGGTCCACCTGGCGGATAGCAAAGCGGGTGCGCTGTTCCTTCTTGGTCACAGAGAACCAGAACTTGGTCAGGGAGATACCAGAACCAAGGATCATGTTCTCCAGCATGGGCACCTCACGCAGGAACTCGGCGTGCTGAGATTCAGTACAGAACCCCATGACGCGCTCCACGCCGGAACGGTTGTACCAGGAGCGGTCGAAGAATACGATCTCACCGCCGGCCGGGAAGTGCTCGATGTAGCGCTGGAAGTACCAGGAGGTGGACTCCCGTGGCGACGGCTTCTCCAAAGCCACCGTGCGCGCACCACGCGGGTTGAGGTGCTCGTTGAAACGCTTGATAGTGCCACCCTTGCCAGCGGCATCGCGGCCTTCAAAAATGATGATGTGACGCTGGCCTGTATCCTTAGTCCAGTTCTGCCACTTCAGCAGCTCAATTTGCAGCGCGCGCTTCGTCTTTTCGTATTCATCGCGCGTCATGCGCTCGTCATACGGGTAATTTTCGCGCCAGGTTTCAATCGGGGTGCCGTCCGCCTGCAGCAGCACCGGGTCATCTTCATCGGAGTCGTCGACGTAGTAACCCTCGGTCTGGGTGAGGTCGATCATCGGCATATCGTCATCGTTGGCCATACCTACCAGTGTAGTCACCCATCACTTCCCACGCCCCACTGCGGGAACAAGGTCGCGGTTTTGCTTCTCCATGCTGCCCCCTTACCCCCGCACAAGCACACAAACAAAGCGAAAAGTCCCGCCGCAAAAGCGACGGGACTGATGTGCTTGCTAGTGATCTAGCAAAGCGTAGCTCCTATTACGGGAGGAGCTTCAGCAGCTTGACGAGGCCCTCAGCGGAGCGAACCAGCGGGAGGATGAAGTCGAAAGTCGTCTTGCTGATCTGGCCAAGGCCGTCAGAGAAGTCGGAAGAACCGTTAATGAACTTGGTGAAGTTATCCATTTTTAACTCCTTGTGGATGGATTCGTGAAAGGTGAATTACTTACTTGGAAGAGAGCAGGTTCTTCAGGGTGCCAGCACCGGCAGCGAAGCCACCTTCACCCTGACCCGGCTTCTCCTGAACCCACTTCAGGTAGTCATCCCACTGACCGAAGAAGCCGAAGAGGCCACCCAGGAAGTCGTTCCAACCCTTGTTGGTGTTGATGAAGTTCTCGAGGTGCCAGATGATGTCCTTGACATCCATGTTGTATCTCCTTATGAAAGTCACCGGCTTCTCTCACCGATGAGGGTTTCTGAGTGTCAGACACCACGATCGGGCGTCACAGGAAGTAATCCTGCCACAAAACACAGGACCCGCAAACAGAACTTTCAGTTGGCGTGGCGGAGTGTTTTAAAACTAGAAGCCGGCAACAAGTTGAACATTAAATTAACTAGCCCCAGTTAATGTGCCTGACCTGCTCTTTTTGTGGCCAAATATGAACGGCGGAAAAAGTATGTAACGGACGTGTAACGCTCGGAACGACGAGATCGATGTTGCAAATCAGATCAGAAAATTAATTCCACAAACTGCCCCAATTACCCTATTATAGGGGGACTTTAGGCTACGGCTGACCTATCTCCGGTGCAGTATCAGAATCAGACCCTTGAAACCCTAACCGCCTAAAATTAAACCAGTCCAACTTTCGGGGGCTAATTCAATCCGACCTCGAGTAAACTCAGCATCCCCAAGGGATTTGGGCTAGTTACCCACCACCCCGAAGGTCGGCTGTGATTAACTTCGCAGTACCGGAACGCGCAAAGTGTTGACGCCTGCATACGTGAGTGGTCCTCCGTCCCCCTACACGGGATGGGGGACCACTCTTTTACTACTCGCCCCACTCGCCCCCCAGAAACGCCGAAACCGGCCGCCACGCGGGGATAAATCAGTGCGCGGGACCGGTTCGTCGATAAGCGATACGTGCTTACATCATGCCGCCCATGGCCTCCGGGTCCATGGCCGGGGCTGCGGGCTCCGGCTTCTGGGCCACGACTGCCTCGGTGGTGAGGAAGAGCGCGGCGATGGAGGCGGCGTTCTGGAGGGCAGAACGGGTGACCTTGGCCGGGTCGTTGATGCCGGCGGCCATCATGTCCACGTACTCGCCGGTAGCGGCGTTGAGGCCCTGGCCGGTGGGCAGGTTAGCCACCTTGTCGGCGACGACGCCCGGCTCCAGGCCGGCGTTGAGGGCGATCTGCTTGAGTGGGGCGGTGATGGCTTCGCGGACGATCTTCACACCGGTAGCCTCATCCCCCTCGAGTCCGAGGTTATCCTCGAGGGACTTGGCGGCCTGCAGGAGGGCCACGCCACCGCCAGCGACGATGCCTTCCTCAACAGCTGCCTTAGCGTTGCGGACAGCGTCCTCGATGCGCAGCTTTCGCTCCTTGAGCTCAACCTCGGTGGCAGCGCCGACCTTGATCACAGCGACACCGCCGGCGAGCTTGGCCAGGCGCTCCTGGAGCTTCTCGCGGTCGTAGTCGGAATCGGAATTCTCGATCTCAGCGCGGATCTGCTTGACGCGGCCCTCGATCTGAGCCTGGTCTCCAGCGCCCTGGACGATGGTGGTGTCTTCCTTGGTAATGACAACCTTGCGTGCCTGACCCAGCAGGGACAGGTCAGCGGTGTCCAGGCTCAGGCCGACCTCTTCAGAGATGACCTGGCCACCAGTGAGGATCGCGATGTCCTGCAGCATTGCTTTACGGCGGTCACCGAAGCCCGGCGCCTTCACCGCCACAGACTTGAATGTGCCACGGATCTTGTTCACCACGAGGGTGGACAGAGCCTCACCCTCAACGTCCTCGGCGATGATGAGCAGCGGCTTACCGGACTGCATGACCTGCTCCAGAACCTGGAGGAGATCCTTGACGTTGGAGATCTTGCCGGAGACCAGCAAGATGTACGGGTCCTCCAGCACAGCCTCACCACGCTCCATGTCGGTGGCGAAGTAAGCCGAGATGTAGCCCTTGTCAAAACGCATGCCCTCGGTGACCTCAAGATCAACGCCGAAGGTGTTGGACTCCTCAACAGTAATGACGGACTCCTTGTTCACGGAGCCGTTGCCCACGGCGTACATTGCCTCGGCGATCTTCTTACCGATGTCCGGGTCAGACGCAGAAATACCAGCGGTGGAGGCGATCTCCTCCTCGGTTTCTACTTCCTTCGCGGTCTCCAGAAGAATCTGGGTCACCTTGTCCGTTGCAGCCTGAATGCCACGCTTAATGCCCATCGGGTTCGAGCCAGCAGCCACGTTGCGCAGCCCTTCACGCACGAGAGCCTGAGCCAAAACGGTAGCGGTGGTGGTGCCGTCACCGGCAACGTCATCAGTCTTCTTAGCTACCTCTTTAACAAGCTCCGCACCGATCTTCTCGTACGGATCTTCCAGCTCAATATCCTTAGCGATGGTCACGCCATCGTTCGTGATCGCCGGTGCACCCCAGGACTTTTCCAGGACAACATTGCGGCCCTTTGGTCCCAAGGTCACCTTCACAGCGTTTGCCAGGGTGTTTAGGCCCTGCTCAAGGCTGCGGCGTGCTTCCTCATCGAATGCGATCATCTTTGCCATGTGAGTTTGTTGCTCCTCTTTATATAGGAAAGGCGACGCCACTCTCACGTCTACAAGGTCCAAGCGGGCGCCCGCGACGGCACGGCTGGTGAGTGCTACCAACCTCACTCGCTCGAAATTGACTTTTTAGCACTCACTTGGCTGGAGTGCTAATGCCTTTTTAGCAGTCAACGGTTCCGAGTGCAAGGTAGAGCGCAAAGCGCTGCTACTTCTCCGCAGGCACAGCGACGGGCAGATCCTTCGCCGACTGCGCAGTGCGCCTGTAGATGAAAGCAATCGCGCCGATGAAGAGGACAACGCCGAGGGCGGTGGACCAGGTGGCGCCACTGAAAATCTCAAGCGGGCTCTCACCCTGCGAGGCGGCGATGATGCCAGCGTTGACCACGCCAAAGAGGGACTCACCCACGATGAGGCCAGTAGCACCGAGCGTGCCCATGCGGATCGCGGACTGCGGATTGCGCTGGCCGGATGCCCACCGGTTGTACAGGTAGCCCAGCAGCGCGCCCACCGGAACCATCACGGTCACCGCGACCGGCAGATACATGCCCATGCCCACGGCAAGAGGTGGCAGCGCATACTTCTTCTTCGTGGTCACACCCAGGATCTCATCAATGATGATTACGGCCACACCGATAGCCACGCCGAGGAAGATGAGGTTCCAATCCAGGGAGTCATCAAAAATGCCCGTTGCTACGGACGACATGAGGACAGCCTGCGGCGCAGCAAGAGCATCCGCGCCGGCACCCTCCATACCCTGGAATCCGAAAGCAGTAAGCATAAGCTGCAGCACCGGCGGGATAACCAAGGACCCGAAGATCACACCGATGACCAGCGCCACCTGCTGCTTCCACGGGGTCGCGCCCACGAGTTGACCGGTTTTGAGGTCCTGCAGGTTGTCATTGGAAATCGTGGCAATGCCAAACACAATCGCCGCGGTGAACAACGTGTAGGCCACCAACGAGGACGCACTCGCATCCGTCCCCGCCATAAAGGCAGCGATAAGCAGTGCAGATGCAATCACCGCGATGATGCCCACCGAGGAGATCGGGGAGTTCGAAGCACCAATGAGACCAGCCATGTAACCGCATACCGACGCGATGACCAAACCCGCGATGAGAATAAACAGAACCGAAATGATAGTCAGGCTCACCGCGTGCTCATGGATGTCCGTGCCCTGCTGGAAATCCCACAGCAAGAAACCGATCGGCAGCATGGACACCAAGATCGTGCCCAGGACGATCGGGAACGGGATATCCTGCTCCGTCACATCCACCTCGTTGCCAGCAGCGCGCTTGCGGGAGCTAGCCAAAGAGGCGCTGACACCCTTGACCACCGGGCCAGTGATCTTGATCAGGGTCCACAGTGCGGCTACCGCCATGGTGCCCACGCCAATGAAGCGAATCTCGGAGGAGAAGGTGGTGGTAACGATGTCGGTGAGGTCGGCCGCGGAGCCGGCGATAAACGAAGATGTGCGCCATGGAAGCAGAACGAAGAAGGAAATGACAACACCCACGAGCATGGCAATGCCCACGGTCATCCCCACAAGATGGCCCACGCCAATGAGTGCGAGGGAGAGCGAGCCGCCGAGCATCGTCGCACCCGGACCGAATTTGAACACGCCCGCGACCTCACTCGCGGCGGCCTTCATCGCGGCAAGCAGGCCGTACGCTGCAGAGACAAGGCCGCCCACGACGATCGTGCGCAGGCCCTTCACATTCTCCTCATTGTGCGGATCCCCATCGCCGACGCGCAGCACCTCCGCCGCGGCAACACCCTCCGGGTACGGCAGATCCGAACCCGTGACCAGCGCGCGGCGCAGCGGGACCGAGAACATCACACCCAAGATGCCGCCGAGTGCGCACACGAGCGTTGTAGTCCAGAACGGGAAGCCCTGCCAATAACCAATCATGACCAGGCCCGGCAGCACGAAAATGATCGCGGACAACGTGCCTGCTGCAGACGCAATCGTTTGCACAATGTTGTTTTCCTTCACATTGTGCCCAGCAAACTTGCGCAGCACCGCCATCGAGATGACCGCCGCCGGAATCGACGTGGCAAACGTCAGACCCACCTTCAGGCCCAGGTACACATTGGCTGCCGTGAACACGAGCGTGATCAGGCCACCAATGATGATGCCGCGCAGGGTCAGCTCGCGCAGTTGCGTCCGGTTGTCCATGTTGAGCCTTTCTGGGAGGTTGGGAGTCTGGTGGAACTTTACTCCGGCCCAACGAAAGGTGGAAACCAGAAAACTTAAAACTCTAGGTCAAACCTCCCGCTTTTCCTGCGCCGCACCACCACGGACGTTGGCTGCGGGAGCTGGTAGCGGAAGAAACTGTCCTTCATCTGGTTGATCGCCGCCTCCTGCACATCCGGGGCAGCATTGATCTTCGGCGCCTGAAAGTTGGTCCAGGTCCCCTGGAAAACCTGTTGCCTAATCCCGTTTTTAAGATGCAACATTGAGTCATTCCACCGGGTGAGCAGCTCCTCCCCCGAAGGCATGCGCACGAGCATCCGCGTCCTCATGGGCTTCCAGTTCTTATTGGCCAGTGGGCGCCTGCTCACCGAAATATCCACCGCGACCACATGCCCGTACTCGCGCTTCACCACCTTGTCGAAGATCTTGTGCACCACCGACCACACAATCGACAGCGCGAAAAACCCAAACAGCACGAGCGCGAACTTGTTCTCGAACAGGTCTGTGAAATCCTGCAGCATCGCGGCACCCCTCTAGGTCGGCGTCGTTTGAGTAGGGCCGATCCTAACCACAACCAGCAGCGTGCCGCGCTGGTAGGTTCAAAAACATGAGCACTTTTACACCGAACCGCGAACGAATCTTCAACGATCTTTCCGCACTCGTGTCCTTGAACTCCCCGCACTCGGTCCCTGAATTGGCTGATCAGCACGCAGCTGCCGCTGATTGGGTGGCCGCGGCGCTGGCGGAGAGAGGGTTGGAGGTGGAGAGGCACGCGACTGCGGATAAGGCTGACGCGATCATTGGCCGCCGCCACGTGAGCGACGACGCCCCCACCGTCCTCCTCTACTCCCACTACGACGTCGTGCCCGCCGGCGAACCCGCCGCGTGGACCGCCGACC